>JAZRHX010000230.1:0-1856 GCA_045644985.1 Clostridia bacterium
TAAGCAGAAATAAAACGGTAGAACGGAAATACAGCCTTCAGGCGGTTTCCGAACAATGCATTTCCCGCAAGACCGCATAAAAACTGAACAACGCACACTCCAAAGCCCAAAGGGATGCTGAGAAGGAAGCTGCCGAATGTAACGACGGGAAGCATCCACGCCAAAATTCTTCGACTCGATAGGAAAATGGCTTTGGGCACAATCGTATTCTCCGCCTCTTGTACAAAAGCGTCCGTAGATGCTTTTGTAGAAATGCCGTTCTTTGCTTCCAGTCCTCTAAGGGCAAGTAGAAATTTCAGCATAAAATCGGGCCGTTCCAAAATCGCCTTCGTAGCTTGCTGACGTCGGCACACTTCTTCATAACCGGAGACGTCTTGATCCAACAATTCCCGCAGTCGTTTTCTTCCGCCCCATGTTTCCGCCACGCATAAATACTGGTATAACGAGCCGGGACCATATAAATCTAAATCTTTTTCTTTCTGCGTAAGTGGCGTATCCATCTCATCCACAGGTACAAAATTTTCTTGCCGCCATGTTCCGTCCATCCTTCTCCCATAACGGCTATAAATATAAAGCAGATTCCGCTCACAAGAAAGCTTACGCTCCATCTTCTGGTGATAAACAACTAAAAAGACAAATGCAAGAGAAAAAAGGAACGATAACCAATAAAGAACCGCTACTGTTCCAATTGCACCTACAACAACAAAGCCCGCCGCAATACCAAATGCAACGAGCCGCAACCAAGATACTGTATTTGTTTTTCTCTCCAGCACCTTACAAGTTGCGTCTTGCTTTGATGCTAATTCTTTCCAATCTATACAATCCATGTTATCCAACATATTTCATGGGATCTTTCTTTACGCCGTCAACAATCACTTCAAAATGTAAGTGAGGACCTGTGACACGACCGGTTGCACCCATCAAACCAATTCGTTCTGCTTTGGAAACCTCATCCCCCACGGATACCAACACTTTACTCATATGGGCATAGAGCGTACGAATTCCGTTGCCGTGATCAATCACTACACACAAACCGTATCCGGAATTCGGTCCTGCAAGAATAACCTTTCCTGCACCTGCTGCATAAATCGGCGTACCCACACTGTTCGCAATATCAACACCGTCATGGAAACCGGTATGATCCTTTGTTACAGGGTCCAAGCGCCACCCGTACGGAGACGTAAATGTCCCATACGTAGGATAAAAATCCGGTTTATGATTGTAGTACCAATTCACACGTTCTTCTTCTTTATTCAATGCAGCCAGTAATTCTTCCGTCTTGGCAGGATTCACTTCGCCCAATAAGGCTTGCACAGCGTCTTTCACTTGTGCAATCTGAGAAGTTGCTGCAGACTGGCTGGCAGAACGGGAGATAAATCCTTGCAACAAATCCGAGTTTACAAGATTCTCAAACCACTTCTCATAAGCATCAGCTTGTTCTTTCTCAATGTTGCCTAATTTATCTTCTTGGTCGTTGATAATCTGTTCTTGTTCTTTGTTAATGTCCGTGATTTCGTTGACGGTTTCCTTCAATGAGTCTACGTCTGTATTGAGCTGTGCATTCTCTGCAACTAATTGATTCTTCTCTGTTTCCAAACGGCGCTTCTCGCCATTCAAGGAACAGAAGGAAATCGCCAGGACGCCGGCTAAAGCCAAGACACCAACGGAAACAACAGCGCCGTTTCCTTCCGGTTTCAAGTAAGAAAGCCACAAACGGATCCACTGTGCACACCAAGTCTTGCACAAATGAAAGGTGCTACGCAAAAGCTGTACCAACTTATCATTGGTAAATGCAGTTCTTTGTATGTATACTTTGCGAACCGTACTGCGCTGAATCTTACCTTGCGCCATATCCG
>JAZRHX010000231.1:0-7814 GCA_045644985.1 Clostridia bacterium
CTTTGCGTACAATAGATTCTCATAAACGCTGCCGGCAAACAAAAATGTTTCTTGGAGCACAGCGCCCACTTGGGAACGCAAGGATTCTTGAGACAGGGAGCGAATATCCTTTCCGTCAATTAGAATGGCGCCCTCGGTCACATCGTACATCCGCATGACCAAATTAATTAAGGTGGATTTGCCCACGCCGGAATGTCCCACCAATCCAATCATCTCACCGGGGTGAATTTCAAAAGAAATATCTTTCAGCACTTGAACGGCTTTATCATAACCAAAAGAAACATGGTCGAAAGTGATGTAACCTTCAATATCATGGTCTTCTGCCGTATCACTGTCTGCTACTTCCGCAGTTTCATCCAACACATCAAATAAACGAACCAACGCGGTTACCGCACGGGCAAGCACTGTAGGAATGTGGGTCAGCCAACGAATGGGTCCGTAGATTAACGAAACGTAGGAAGTAAACATAGCTGCCTCACCGATAGTCATAGTGCCACCCAGAATCATTTTACCTGTATAATACAACAAAAAATAGGTCCCCAAGGTCAAGGAGAAGCGGATAAACGGTGAAACTTTTGCCCAGAACACCTCGTTGCGAACCGCAATCTTTCGTTCCTCTCCCGCGGCCTGACTGTAGCGCTCGGATTCTCTATCTTCGGTACCGTACGCTTTCACCACCCGAATGCCGGAGAAAATATCAAACAGCACGTTGCCCGCCCGACTACCTGCCTGCCATTGCTGCCCATATAGTTTGCGCACTTTGTGATGGAAGCCGCGCATGGCCGCCATTGCAATAGGCATGGGTAGAATGACGATTAAAAACAACCGCCAATCGTACGCCAGCATAACGCCGCTGATAGCAAGCAGCAACAACACCTGACCTAGAATATTCGGAATTTCATAAACAATAAAGCCTTGTACGTCCTGAGTATCTTGACTCACCCGTTGAATCAGTTCTCCTGCCGTGCGATTGGAGATTTGAGACAAGGACATACTGTGAATTTTCTCAAAAACCTGTTCCCGAAGTTTAACGGAGATACGCACCGCCGCTTGCATAATCGTAATATTCCGCAAGATGTTGACGCCTTCATTCAACAGATGAACCCCCAGCATGGACAATACCACTGCCAAAAATCCAACCAGAACCTGTCCCGGCGCCGATTGAACCAATGCCTGCATCTCTTTATTCTGAATATAATTGTCCACCAATACTTTGCTTACGTAAGGACCTAGCAAACCAATGGCCGCTGCCAACAGGAAGAATGCGGCAGAGCCAATTAAATATTTCTTATAAGGTGCTGCCATCTGCAGAAAACGTACAATAATTTTCTTCTTGTTGACACATTTCATACAAACTGCCCCGGGACTGGAAAGTCGCGCACCGCATTTCGGGCAGTGCATAGAGGCACCGGTTTCATTTCGTTCCGGATAGGTACCGGTCCGCTTGTAAAGATTCAACTGCCGAACCGCTTCGGCAAATTGATTTCGATGTTCCATGGTGCCGGAGCACAGCACCCGGTATCCCCCCTCCAAAGTGATATACTCAATGGACACGCAGCCGTTATCGCCCCGAATTAAAAATTCCCGAACAGACTTTAAAGCAATCCTTTGAATTTCCTCCCCGTCTCGGATAAGCAGCAATTCCTCGGGAAGCACCTGTACAAGGCCTTTACAAAGTACAGCGTCTTGAGTCAAATTATATTTAATTTCGGTGTAAACCGTATCCAACGCAGGGCCTCCTTACAAATACAACTCTAGGTGGCGATAGCTTCTATGCGGAAGCGCGTCCACACTCATAATTTCATAAACGTTGCCGTCCACATCGTAAATCAGCAAATGGTCCGAGGTAATTTTTGTGATAGAACGGTAGGTATCCTGGACGGAGAAAGAAGTCTTTCCCGTTTGCGTGGTAACCTCCCAGTGGGTAAATCCGTAGCGTTCCTTAATCTTCTCAATAGAAAGAATCTTTCGGGTAAAATATTTTCTGGCAAGCTCTTTACGGCAAGCCTCCCGGGATGCCTCCGTAAGTTCCTGAAGATCCCGAATCATCCCGATCTCCTGTAACTCACAATCGGTTACGGAAATATGGGTCTCCGGCTCATCAAAGGGGAAACACCGACTGAGCAGTACTCGATCGTAAGTCTTCTCCCCCAGCGTCATGGTCAAAAAGCCCTCTTCATCCTGAAAAGAAGCATTGTCCTTTGTAAGCCATAATAAATCTACAATTCCGGATAAACCGTCTTTCTTCTGATTCTCTTCCATAAATTATTCCTCCACACCGATATTCTTCAGTGCACTTAACTGAAGTTGATATAAACGGTAGTAAATCCCCTTCTGCTTAAGAAGTTCAACATGCGTGCCGGTTTCCGGCATCTTCCCTTTCTCAATAACAATTAAGCGATCTGCACCCCGCAGTGTCGACAGTCTGTGGGCAATCATAATAGTAGTCCTGTCTTTTGAAAGCCGTTCCAAAGCCTGCTGAATGGTGCGCTCTGTTGCTGTATCCATGGCCGCTGTAGCTTCATCTAAGATCAAAATTTTGGGGTTCTTCAAAATCGCCCGGGCAATCGATAAGCGCTGTCGCTCTCCTCCGGATAAATCTTGATACCCAAATCCAATCTTGGTTTGGTAACCTTTAGGAAGCCGCATAATGAAATCATGGGCGCCGGCAATTCGCGCCGCGTGCAGAATTTCCTCCCGAGATGCCTCCGGTCTTGCGTAGGCAATATTCTCCAGAATCGTTCCGGAGAACAAATAGGTTTCTTGAGACACAATAGATACACTTCTGCGTAAATCTTCGAAAGCCATATCCCGTACGTTGATACCGTCGATATAAATACCGCCGGAATCCACGTCATACAAACGAATAAGCAAGTTCGCAAGCGTACTCTTCCCTGCACCGGAATGACCTACAATGCCCAACACGGAACCCGCAGGAATCTTAAAAGAAATCCCTTCCAATGTCTTCCTGCCTTTCTCGTAAGAGAAATCTACGTTACGAAATTCCACTTCACCCCGAATTTGTTCCATGCGAACAGGATTCTCTGCTTCCAGTACATCGGGAGAGGCGTCGGCTATTTCAAACAAACGTTGCATACCATTCACACATCGGGTAAAAGAATCCGACATGCTTACAAAATTGAACATGGGCGCAATCAAAATGTTTAAATAGGAGCTAAACACCATCAAGGTCCCATATGTAATCTCGCCTTTCATCGCCATCCATCCGCCCACTCCCCAAACCAAAATAATAGAAGCGTAAAGGATTAAATTCAATCCGGGATGGCGGGTATTGTGGAAATAAGTAGTTTTCTTGGTCATCTCTGCAGATTTCTGAGAGTAATAATTAAACCGTTGCGTCTCTTCCTGTTCTCTGGCAAAAGCCTTTACTACCCGAATACCATTTAAGGAATCAGAAAGCACGCTGTTCATAGAACGATTCCGCGCATAAGTACGTGCATTAAGCCAACGCTGTTGTTTAAGTACTCGCGTTAGGGCATACAAATAAAATGGAATTGGAATCAAAATTGCCAGCGCCAAAGGCACATCAATTAACATCATCAAAATAAACACTGCAACCACTTGAATAACACTGGAGAAGAATGAAGGGAATCCATTTACAAAAAACCAATAGATTCCGTTGGAATCGCGGTTAATTTGTGTCATCAAGCCACCGGTTTGCCGCCCGGTAAAGAAGCGCATAGAAAGTCTACGGATGCTGTCAAAGATTGTTTTCTTCAAGTCATAAATCAATTTTGCCGACACTCTGGCCGTAATAATATCGCTGAGCATGGTAAGTAGGATAGTGGCAATCTGTGTAGTTAGCATCAACGTCACCACAAACAATAGCTCTCCATAGAAAGTACCCCGCACATCCAACACTTCATCATAGAAAAAAGAAGTGGATAAATACGGTGAAACAATGCCCAAAATACTGGTAATTGCCATCGCTGTAAGGGCAAGCACAATTTGCCATTTGAAACGCTTGGCCAGCAAGAGAAAACGACCCACAATACTGGCTTTATCCATACAATCCGGGCAAACTTTCCGATTAGGGTCCGGATATCGTCTGCCGCATTTAGGGCAAAATTGTTCTTCGGAAAAATCTCGTTCATCCAACACAATTTGTCCGTCTTGTATTTGCATCTTTAAGTATTTAACAAAAAGTCTGCACTCTTGCTTCCGACTGTTGGTCATGGTGGCAAGCAACTTTCTGCAACCTTCAATCTTCGCAACAAATGCGCAAGTGCCCACCTTCTCTTCAATTTCCGGATTCTCTATCTGAGATAAAGGATATCGGATTATATGGCGACCGTCCGACACGATTACTTCTTGGGACGTAACCAGTAACACGCTGTCTCTTTCATCGTATTGCGCAGTCAAATCTGCACAGGCCAACAAGAGAATTTCCTCCGGATCCATGGCTATAGTATTCAAAATTTCGTCAACGCTGCTACTTCGCAGGGACAATTCAATCATTGCTTTAATTTCTTTCTTTAAAAATCGTTTCGTGGCTATTCTTCGCTGTTCTCGTAATATTCAATAGAGAATACGAATCCGTCTTCATCAATTAGGAATTTCAGCACAGTTGTCTTCTTTACGTAAATCATATTACCAAATTGATCGGTTGTATAAGTCTCCCCTTGCTTTTCTATAACGGCATCCTTGGTATCTCCCACCGTAGCACCCTCTTCGGTGGTCACACCGTCACTGCGAAGACGAATGGTATGCACAACCTCCCGATTGTCCTGTTTGTACGTAACAACCATATATTGGGAGAAAACGTAATCGGTAAAGACAGCATCCGTTTCCAAGCGATCCTCATAATCGCCCAAGATTTCCAATGCGTCTTTCCAGGCACTTCCCACTCGAACACCCTGAAATTCATAATAATTCTTAGGAGACTGCGTAGGGCTAACAGGTTCTGTGGGTTTTGGGTTTTGCTTGCACCCCCATAAGGAACATAAAGAAAGACACAATAAGACAAAACATGCAAATTTCTTCATATAAATCCCAACCTCCCTAGCCAAACATACACTTTATGATAATTTATTTCCCGAATACTGTCAAGAAAATTAAGGATTTTTCGCCTTGAATTTTTGCGGAAAATAATTGCGCCCTGCTTTGGTTTATGCTACAATGAACCCGTTATTTTTTATAAAGGTGGTTTGACTATGAGTTTTATCCGTTTTGATTACAAAAGAGCAGACAAATTCCTGTCCGAAGATGAAATTCTGAACTTGAGGGGGCAAGTTGTGGACGCACACAATACCCTACATAACAAGACCGGTGCGGGCAGCGATTTTACCGGTTGGGTGGACCTTCCCGTAAACTACGACAAGGAAGAATACGCACGTCTAAAGAAGTGCGTAGAGAAGATTCGCAAGGATTCCCAAATTTTGGTTGTGGTTGGTATCGGCGGTTCTTATTTGGGTGCTCGCGCCGCTATCGAAATGCTCAGCCCCTCTTTCTACAACGTGGAGTGTATCGCAGGCAAGAAAGGCGCTATTCGCAAGTCCGATACGGCCGTTATTTTCGCCGGCAACAGCATCAGCTCCAACTACTTGGCAGATTTAATGGATTTGATTGAAGGTTGCGATATTTCCGTAAACGTTATTTCTAAATCCGGTACCACTACAGAGCCTGCCATCGCATTCCGTATTTTGAAGGAATATATGGAGAAGAAGTACGGTAAAGAGGAAGCAGCAAAGAGAATTTATGCAACTACAGATAAGGCCCGAGGCGCACTTCGCACGCTAGCCACCCAGGAAGGTTACGAGACTTTCGTAATTCCAGATGACGTTGGTGGACGTTACTCTGTATTAACCCCCGTTGGTTTGCTTCCTATCGGCGTAGCCGGTATGGATTTGGACAAAATCATGGCAGGTGCCAAGGACGCTTACGATCGTTACTTAGAGCCCGACGTAACCAAGCACGACTGCTACGCCTACGCGGCTGCCCGCAACGCGTTGTACCGCAAAGGCAAGACCATTGAGATTATGGTAAACTACGAGCCTTCTCTTCACTATATGACCGAATGGTGGAAGCAGCTCTACGGTGAGAGCGAAGGCAAAGACGGCAAAGGCATCTTCCCTGCAGGCGTTGATTTCAGTACCGACCTTCACTCTATGGGTCAGTACATCCAAGACGGTATCCGGAATTTGTTCGAGACTGTTTTGTTGGTAGAGGCTCCCCGTCGCTCTGTGATTATCGAGGCGGACGAAGCAAACTTGGACGGTCTTAACTATTTGGCCGGCATGGATGTAGATTACGTAAATAAGCAAGCGGCAGAAGGTACGTTCCTTGCCCACAGAGACGGTGGCGTTCCCAACCTGTTTGTGAATATCCCTGTTTTGGATGAATACAATTTTGGTGCATTGGTTTACTTCTTTGAGAAAGCTTGCGGTATCAGCGGTTACATGCTGGGCGTAAATCCTTTCAACCAGCCTGGTGTTGAGGCGTACAAGAAGAATATGTTCCACTTATTGGGTAAACCCGGATATTGATACCGGTAAGATGGTGCGAAATCGAAAAATCATAAACACAGAACAAATGATTTTTGCCGTGTGAACAAAATATTCACACGGCAATTTTTTATCAAATCACTTTGTTATATAGACTTTACCTGGAAGCCTTTTACTCCACGAAAACCACACACTTCTCCAACAATTTCACCGGCTGGTAGGCAAGTTTTGAAGTTCGCAAAGACAGATTGCCCATATCGTCTTCCCGATTGACGTAAACAATCTCCTCTGTCCCATACATTTTTGCAAACTCCGCAGCAATCTTTTGGTAGGCACCGGAATAATGGCGGGAGGCTTTCTCAATATGTTCATAAAGCATATTGCCCCTTTTGCTGCCCACAGCAAAGGCCACTACACGTTCCTCCACCAAAACGCAAGTACCCAACAGACCATATGTATCGTAGTGAGTTAGCACTTCCTCCACGTAAGAAAGTTCTTTCTGTGCATCTGTCGACAATTCCTGTTCTTTGATATAGACGTGAATCAAAAAATCCCGGCATAAAGATACATTCTCCGAAGAAATAGGAAGAACTTGCGCTGTGGGATAAAGGGCATGAAATCGATTTAGAAAATTACGCTGTCCATGCAGTTTCTTTCCCGAATAGGTCTGCATTTTGGAAAGATCATACACGTAATCAAACCAATCCCGAACCGAACAAATATTCGTGACGGTAAAATATTGTTTAATTGTATCGATTTGTCCTGCGGTCACAGGACTGAACACCAAAACCTCTCCCCGGTGGTCTACGTAGGCACGAAGCCTTTGAAAAGCCGTAGCAAGACCGCTCCGGCAAGAGGGTACCGAATATGCAACGCACCCATCCGGATAGGTAATTCGGAAAAACAAAGCTTCTCCTTCAACACAAAATTCCGTTTGAAAATAATGCCGCCACATAAACACTGTACCGGGCATCGAATCGCAAATCATTTCTTGATCATAGGACAAAAACTTACTTACCAGTCCATAGTCCTTCAGCATTAAAGGCTGAAAGTGCAGCATATCATCACATCCGCAGGATATTATACCCTGTCTCTGCCTTAAATTCAACCGGACAAGGTATCGTGAACCTCCTTAAGTCTTCGAACCAGCATATCATATCGCACTTCATACGCTTTTTGTAAGTAAATATAATATTCCAATGCATCCGGGTCGGTTACTGCATTAAAATTGTTTCGTGCCACATTTAAAAGTCCTTTGACTCGTTCAATTTCTTCATTCAATTCCACAATTTGGGGATTTGCCCACTCCGGCATCGGGGTCTTGTCCTTTTGTAAAAATAAATTTTTCAT
>JAZRHX010000232.1:0-2730 GCA_045644985.1 Clostridia bacterium
CAACAGCGCGTGCCCAACCGTATATCCCCTGCGCAAGCCGCCTACTATGCAACAAACAGAATGGAGGAGAATTGTTTTAATTACATGCGAGAAACCATAGAAGCCACAAAGCCGGATTTGATTTTACTTACGGGAGATTTAGTTTACGGTGAATTTGATGATAGTGGCGCTTCTGTATTATCCTTAATTACATTTATGGAATCCTTCGGTATTCCATGGGCGCCCGTATTTGGCAACCACGATAACGAAAGTAAGAAGGGTGCGGATTGGCAAAGCGCCCAATTGGAGCAAGCAGAGCACTGTTTATTTAAACAACGCACCCTTACGGGAAACGGTAACTATACAGTAGGTTTGAAACAAGATGGAGAATTGAAACGGGTTTTCTTTATGCTGGACAGCAATGGGTGCGGTGCAGTGAGTGAGGAAAGCCTAAGAAACGGGCACACCGTTTCCGGCGTAGGATTTGGACAAGATCAAATCGACTGGTACACCAAAACCGCCCAAACCATTAGCAGACTTTCACCGGATACGAAAATTTCCTTTGCATTCCATATCCAATTGGAAATTTTTTCAGAAATTGGAGAACGATATGGGTTTAACGAAACTGCAAATCCTTTGAAACCGGTGGATATTGATACCCACGCCGATAAGACGCCGGAAGATTTCGGCTATATTGGTGCAAACTTGAAAAGTGCATGGGATCAAGACCAAATTATTTGGAACGGACTAAAATCCCTGGGAGTCGATTCCATTTTCGTAGGTCACGAACACTGCAACAGTGCAAGCATTGTATACGAAGGGATACGCCTGCAGTTCGGTCAGAAATCCTCCACCTACGACCGGGTAAATTACCTAAAGAAAGACGGCACCATCAAAGGTTCCTACCCGCCTGCAAGCGGTAAGCCTTTAGTCGGAGGGACCGTACTGTCTCTTTCCAAAGAAGACGGATCGCTTTGTGATCCTTTTATTTATTTGTGTAAATAGGATTATTGAATTCACTTAAACAACAAACCCGAACTCTTCACAGTTGATGAGAAGTTCGGGTTTTATTGTGTTGGTGCGGATAACAGGGGTCGAACCTGCATGCCGTGAAGCACTGGAACCTAAATCCAGCATGTCTGCCAATTCCATCATATCCGCATGAAATACACCAGCCGAGTTATTGTAGCATCCGTGCAAAGAAAAGTCAAACCACAGATTTACCGAAACACTCCGTATTTATACTGCAATCGTCCCAGCACAGCGCCCACCGGTCTTGCCAAGACAAACAAGAAAAGCACATTAGAAACTACGTAAATCAGCGTAAAAGGAAGTGCCGATAAGCAAAGCACCAAATATCGGCGCAAAGTAAAGGCTCCATCCATCCACAAGGCAGAACCAACGTCCATAATTAGTGAAAAAAGCACACCGGACAATGCCCCATACACAACAGTCCAAAATCGTCTGCCCTGTAAACATTTTCCCAAAACGCCCGCCAAGAATCCAATTATGCCGAAAGCAAACATTTGAAAACCGGTCCAAGGACCTTGCCCAAAATAAAAATTGGAAATCACAATAGACAAAGAACCCACTAAGAAGCCTGCATCCCGTCCCAAATAAATCCCCGCGAGAATAGCACCCGCCGCCAAAGGTTTAAAACCGGGAAGCCAAGCAAACACAAAACGACCTAAGGACGAAAGACCGATGAGCACCGCAAGCACCGCAATTTCCTGTGGTCCGGAACGCCCCTCCTTCTTGAATTCATAATTAAGAAAGAAAGGTAGGCAAGAAAGTACACTGACAGAAAAGATCACCCAAGCAGTAGCTTTCCCCGGGAACAGCAAACTCCCGCCAATAGCCACAAGGGGAATTACAACAACGGAAATAAAGATACTGAGGAACCGTTTGATCCGCCGACGCCAATTCTCTTTCATGCGTCCCCCAGCCTTTCTCCCTGTGCGCTCAAGAAAGATGCCAATTCTTGAGGTGTAATGGCATTTTTACAAAAATCTCCCCCTATACGGGCGGTAGCAGTCGTGTAGAAACGATTACCGGAGAAAAATCCGTGAGGCGCATCCTCCCCCATCCATTGCCCGGCGGAAAGAAGCGCTACTTTCGTGGCATTGTCCACACAAAAATCTAAATCATGGGTAACCATAACAATGGCTGTACCTTGATTGCACAACTTTTGTAAGATTGCGCCTAAATGTTGCTTTGCCTCCGCATCCAGCCCTTTGGTGGGTTCATCCAGCAAAAGTACCTGCGGTTCATGAAGCAGCAACTTTCCCAAAGCCGCTTTTTGTTGTTCACCACCACTTAAATCATACGGGTGACGAGAAAGTAAAGGTAGAATCCCAAGCTTTTGAGTAACTTCTTGAATACGACCTTCCCATTGAGAAGAAGGCACGCCTAACGTCTTTAACATGATCTCGTAATCCCCTTGTATCGTATCCATTAAGAATACCAACTTGGGATTCTGGGGCAGCATCGCAACACGTCCCCGAGAAGTCACCTTCCCTTTGTACGGCTTACATACGCCGGAAAGTACTTTAAGCAATGTGGATTTCCCCACGCCGTTCCCCCCCACAACACAGAGGAAGTCGCCGGGATAAATCCGCACGGAGAGGTCTTGTAAGATGTCCGGTGTTTGCCGGCCATACCGAAAATAAAGATGTTTTCCTTCCAGTAGAGGTTTATTCCCCTGCAAGCAAGGCGCAGGAATCTCTAACTTCCCGGAAACGCCATAATAAT
>JAZRHX010000233.1:0-2271 GCA_045644985.1 Clostridia bacterium
CGTAAAGCGCCACTCTTCTGTAGTCACCAATGATACGACCACGGCCGTAGGCATCGGGAAGTCCCGTGATCAAGCCTGCGTGACGGGCTTTCCGCACAGAGGGCGGATAGGCGTCGAAGACGCCCTGGTTGTGGGTTTTGCGATATTCGGTAAAACATTGCTTAATATCTTCCCGAAGTGTATATCCGTAGGCTTTCAAGCTGGCTTCCGCCATACGCATACCGCCGTAAGGGTTTACCATACGCTTCAAAGGTTTGTCCGTTTGAAGTCCCACGATGACTTCATTTTCTTTATCAATATAGCCGGGCTCGAAATTGCAGATACCGGAAATCTTCTCCGTTTCTACGTCCAATACGCCGCCTTTCGCAAGTTCTTCCTGCAAAAGTTCCACGCACCGCGCCCAAACTTTCTGTGTCTTCTCTGTAGGTCCTGCCAAGAAAGAACCGTCGCCCTCATATAAAGTATAGTTTCTCTGTATGAAATCCCGGACGTCAATCTTCTCTTGCCATCTGCCGCCGTTAAAAGGTTTTCTTTCTGCCATGTTGCTCACTCCTCTTTCTCCTCGTTTCGGGTAAAATGTTTCTTGTGTAATTCCTTTACCCTTTCTCTATCCATAGCTTCCGTTCCCGGCATCGGCTCCGGAAGCCCAATCGTCTTATATTTGCACACCCCAAGCAGATGATACGGAAGCAATTCAACTTCCTCCGCTGTAGGAATGTTCTTTTCGATATAACGTTTCAGATCCTCCATATAGGCGTCATTGTCATTGAGACCCGGAATTACCACCTGACGCACAATGCATTTGGCGCCCACCTTGCGAAGCACCGCTTGGAAAAGTTCGGTCTCTTCCATGGACTTTCCGCAAAGTTCTTGGTAGGCTTCCTCCGTGATGGCTTTCACGTCGTATAATACCAAATCCGTATATTGAAGAATCTCTTCGTACTGCCCAATACCGACGCCGGCAGTATCGATACAGGTGTGGATGCCTTCTTCTTTGCACCGTTTCAGCATTTCCAGCAAAAATTCCGGTTGCAACAAAGGTTCTCCCCCTGAGAAAGTGACGCCGCCACCGCTTCGTTCAAAGTAGGGTCGAAACCGCAGAATCTTTCGAAGCAGCGTTTCCGAATCTACTTCCTCGCCCCCGCTTCCTGCCCAACTTTCCGGGTTGTGACAAAACTTACATCGAAGGTGGCATCCTTGCAGGAAAATCACGGTTCGAATTCCCGGTCCATCTACCAATCCCATGGTTTCAATCGAGTGAATTCTACCTAACTTCATACTGCCTCCTCCTGCTTCGTTTAGGGGGTAAAAAAAGGCCTTCCGGACGTATCATGCCCAGACGGTCGGCTTCCTGTGTCATGCTTCACGTGGTTCCCCACTGCCGTCAGTCACATGACTGTTTGCATTATACAATACGCAGGGATGCGTGTCAATATATTGTGTTTAATTAAATAATAATATACAGTATATGGAATTTTTGTGAACAAAATTATCTTCTTGGGCAGGGGTGTGTAAAATAACACAAAAATTTCAATTTATGCGCCATTTTACATAAAAAACGCCCCGCATACTGCGAGGCGTTCTCCGTCCAACAAAAATAATTATAGATTGTAATACTTCTCAAACTCTGCCGGAGTAGGAATATTGGCAATCTGTCTGCACTCTGCACGCTTGGTCTTGATGAAGTTCTCCAAAAGAATTTCGGGGAACACACCGCCGGCGGTCAAGTAGTCATGATCAGCTTCCAATGCATCCAAAGCGGCTTCCAAGGTAGTGGGAAGACCTTTGAGTTTCTTCATCTCTTCCTCGGGAAGGTTGAACAAGTTCATGTCGTAAGGACCCCAACCATTTGCATGAGGATCAATCTTATTCTTGATACCGTCAATACCGGCCATCAAAATAGCCGCATAACAGAAGTAAGGGTTACAAGTCGCATCCGGGTTACGAAGCTCGAAACGACGCATATTCGGTGTCTTTGCATAAGCAGGAATACGGATTACGGCGCTACGGTTAGACGTTGCATAACCTACGGTTACGGGTGCCTCAAAACCGGGAACCAAACGCTTAAAGGAGTTAGTGCTGGGGTTTGTGATGGCACAAAGAGAAGCAATGTGCTTCAGCAAACCGCCCATAAAGTAGTGGGCCGTCTGGCTCAAATGAGAGTAACCGTTATCGTCGGAGAATACGGGCTCACCGTCCTTCAAAAGGTGCATGTGTACGTGCATACCACTGCCTGCCTCTCCGAAAATGTGCTTCGGCATGAACGTTGCG
>JAZRHX010000234.1:0-4107 GCA_045644985.1 Clostridia bacterium
AGATAAAAAGGCTATATTTCTCGATTGTATACAGCTTGCGATAATGCTTATAAGGGAGAAAGTTTGCAATTAAACGATAACTGTCAAAGCCGGGGAGGGGCAAAAACAAAAAGACTGTTAAACTGATGGAAATTTCGTAGGCTACCATAACAATCAATAGTAGAATACTGTAAGTTTTATTAAACAATATGCCAGACCAAAGCCCGATTAACGCCAAAATGGTGTAAATAAAGTAAACACCAAATGCCATGATTAAGCCGGCAAGCGGTGCGGAAAGGATTTGGATGGCACCGTCTCGTTTTATATTTTTATAATTTCTTGAATTGAATTGAATGGGCTTTCCAAAACCAAAACCTACCACAATCATACAGATAAAGCCAATAAGATCAATGTGTGCCATGGGATTCATTGTCAAGAAACCCATGTTTGCGGGTGTATCGTCGCCTAGTTTTCTAGCAACCCATGCTTGGAAAAAACCACGGAACGAGAAAAATAATAAAAGACCAGGGATAATAATCAGTTTATTTATAATGTAGTCGCTTGTACCTGCGGCTAATGCCAATAATTCCATTCTGTTTCCTGCCTCCCTAAAGTAGAAGATTTATTAAGTATAGCATTTCGCATATGTAAAAGCAACATTGACGCAACTCACAAAATCCGATATAATATTTCAGTTGAATTAATAGGAGGATGGAACAAATTGGAAGGCGTTTTGCAGGAAATTCACGGTTCGAATCTTCAAGACATTAAATTAGATGTCTTCGAAGGTCCTTTTGATTTGCTTCTTACACTTCTAGAACGAAATAAATTAGATATTGCTGATATTTCTGTAAGTTTGATAGCGGATCAATATTTGGAAGTTCTGCACAGTAATTTTGATATGGAAATTGCCAGTGAATTTTTAGTGATGGCTACGACTTTACTTCATTTAAAGTCCAGACGTCTTCTACCCAAAGAGGAGAAAGTCGAGGAAGAAGTTTCTGAAGAAGAGTTGATACGCAGATTAACAGAGTATCGCAGGTTTAAGAACATTGCACCTGAAATTGGAAATTTGTACGATTACTGGAGTAAATCTTTCTACAAAATGCCGGAGAATTTACATTTTCCTCGTGTATATATACCTGTGCAAATCGATATGGGAGAGTTTTGTGCGGTTTATGCAGAAATTGAAGCAAGAAATATTGAGAAGAAGAATGATAACCGTCAGAAGATGGAGCGTATTCTTAAAGTCGAGAAGGTCAGTATTCGGGACAAAATGAAACAAATTGTCCATAAACTAATTCGAAAGACAAAGTCTACTTTTGCAGAGATTTTTGACAAAAAATCATCCAGCCGTATGGAACGTGTTACAGGTTTCCTTGCGTTACTGGAATTAGATCGAAGAAAACGTGTTACGGTTTGCCAGGAGAAATTATTTGGTGAAATTGAAATTATTCCCGGCGAAGAGTTTGGCGATGGCAATATGGATTTGCTTGAACGGGACGTAATGGATGAATACGATGAAGGGGAAATGATGACCGGGGAGGAATCAAAAGAATGAACGAAGCAGAGCGTTACAGTAAAGCAGAAGCCGTGGCGGAAGCTATGTTATTTGCAGCAGGAGATATTGTATCTTTAGAAGATCTTGCTATGGTGCTCACCATGAAGTATAAAGAGGTTGAACAGGTCATGGAACGCCTTGCAATGCGTTATGAAGCTCGTAATGGCGGCATTATTCTTCGTAAAGTGGACAAGGGGTACCAACTTTCCTCCAGACCGGATTTACACGAGGATTTGCGGGTATATTTTGAGGAAACCAGCGGCGCACCGTTAAGTCGTGCTGCTTTAGAAACCCTTACCATTATTGCATATAATCAGCCTATTACAAGAGGTGGATTGGAGATTATACGTGGCGTCAATTCCGACAGTGTTTTGGCAAAATTGGTAGAGCGTGGTCTTGTGTGTGAGAAAGGACGCTCGGAAAGTCCGGGAAGACCGATGCTGTATGGAACTACAGCGCTGTTCTTGAAAAGTACAGGATTGTCTTCTTTAGAGGATTTGGAGAAATACGATCCCGGTGTTCCCACCCAGGAAGTGATAAGTCATGAAAATGTGTGACCCGGATTACGTTATTTGGGATTTCAACGGCACAATTCTAGATGATGTTCAAACTGGTATTGATAGCGTGAACCTTTTACTGCGCATTCGAAATCTTCCGGAAATCCCCGGCGTAGAAGCGTACCGGAGCGTTTTCGGTTTTCCCATTCGTGCCTATTATCAGCGTTTAGGTTTTGATTTCACGAAAGAGACTTATGAAGATGTTGCGGTGGAATGGGTGGATGAATATTTGCGCAACGTTCCTAAAGCGCCATTGTGTACCGGTGTGTTAGAAACATTAGATTTTTTCCGGAATCGTGGTGTCTCTCAAGTTGTGCTTTCCGCAACCAAGCTGGAAATGCTGGAAAAACAACTGGCACAGTTGGGATTACGGGAATATTTTGAGGAAATTATGGGGTTGGATAACATTTACGCTACGTCTAAAGCACAATTGGCTGTTTCATGGCGAGCAAAACATCCCGATGCTTCTGTTCTTATGTTGGGAGATACGGTGCATGACGTTGAGGTCGCCAACATTATGCGGGCTACCTGCATTTTAGTTGAGGGCGGACATCAAGCGCGACCTGTTTTGGAAGCTGGTGGCGTGTCGGTTGTTCACAATCTTTTTGAAATTATTTCCTTGTTTTCTTAATGGGTAAGTGCTACAATACTGCCTGGTTTTGATTTTTGCAGTTTTGGAGCAGAAATATGTCTTACGTTCTAACCTTTTTTAAACGAAATATGATGATGACGGTGGCGATGTTTGCGGCAATTGCTACCGTTTTTCTTGTGCCTGTTGACCGTGGATACGTTGATTATATTGACGTTAAAACAATTTCATGTTTGTTTTGTGTGCTGGCAGTGGTGTGTGCTTTGAAAGACGTGAATTTCTTCTATTTGTTGGCACGAAAGATTGTAGAGCATTTTCATACAGTCAGACTATGTGTACTGGCTCTTGTTTATATTACGTTTATTGGCTCTATGTTAATTGCCAATGATATGGCATTGCTTACGTTTCTTCCTTTGGGTTATTACGTACTTTCTTCTACCCGTAAGGAAAAATATATGGCCTATGTATTCATTTTGCAAAATATTGCGGCCAATCTTGGTGGTATGCTGACGCCGTTTGGCAATCCCCAGAATTTATATCTATATACACGGTTTCATATTGCCAACGGGGAGTTTATTCGCATTATGTTTCCGCCTTTCACGCTGGCTGTTATCTTAATCACGATTTGTTGTCTCTTTGTTAAGTCAGAACCGATGACCCTAATAGGGCAAAAGAGTCCGGAGGAACATCATCGCCGCAAAACGGTTTTATATTTGGTTCTGTTTGCGTTATCGATTGCGATTGTTTTCCGTTCTTTCCCTTACTGGATTGGGTTGATTATTATCCCGCTTGTTTTGCTGTTTGCGGATCGTCATGCCTTGAAAATGGTAGATTATCCGCTGCTGCTTACATTCGTGTTCTTTTTTATCTTTGCCGGAAATATGGCACGGATTGACGTAGTGCGGCGTTTTTTTTGTTATTTATTAGGGAAGAATACTTTACTTTTCAGTGTTCTGTCTTGTCAATTTATCAGCAACGTACCTTCTGCTATCCTTTTATCCGGTTTCACCGGGGACTATGCGGATCTCTTAATCGGGGTGAATATTGGCGGCGTGGGCACCCTGATTTCGTCTCTTGCCAGCCTAATTACGTTTAGAGAATATATGCGCCACAATCCGGGCAAGGGCAAATATTATATGGGCATGTTCAGTTTAATAAATTTTGGCTTTTTATTTATTATGCTTGGGTTTGAATTTATCCTTAAATCTATGCTATAATGGATAATAATCTTTTCGCTTGGAAAGGAATTTGTTTATGGCAAAAGAAATTGATGTGAAAGAAATAGAGAAACAGCAAAATGAAGCCGCATGTCAAGAACAGAAGATTTGTGCGGTGGGCGGACAAGCTTTGATGGAAGGCATTATGATGTTGGGTCCCCATGGTATGTGTCAGGTGGTCCGTAATCCTCAAGGGAAGATGGT
>JAZRHX010000235.1:0-2289 GCA_045644985.1 Clostridia bacterium
CAGCTCGCCCCATCCGAACGGGAAGAGGAATTCGATGTCCGTCGTGCCCTTGCTGTAGAAGGCCAGTTCCGCCGGATCATGATCGCGCAGGCGCATCTCTTCTTCCTTCATGCCCAGGCTGATCAGCCAGTCACGGCAGAAGCCTCTCCAGTACTGGAACCAGTCAAGGTCAGTCCCCGGCTCACAGAAGAACTCCAGCTCCATCTGTTCAAATTCACGGGTACGGAAGGTGAAGTTACCGGGGGTAATTTCATTTCTGAAAGACTTACCTACCTGACAAACACCGAAAGGTACTTTCTTACGGCTGGTACGCTGGATATTCTTGAAGTTTACAAAAATACCTTGCGCAGTTTCAGGACGAAGATACAACTCAGATTGAGAATCCTCTGTAACACCTTGGAAGGTCTTAAACATCATATTGAATTTCCGGATGCCGGTCCAGTTGCACGTACCGCACACGGGACAAGGAATCTGATGTTCCTGCATATATTCAGTCAGTTGCTCATTGGACCAACCGTCTACGGAAATCTCAATACTTTGAGACTTGTTCCAATCCTCTACTACCTTATCTGCTCTGTGGCGGCTCTTGCACTGCTTACAGTCAATGAGTGGATCATTGAAGCTGGTAACGTGTCCGGAAGCAACCCATACACGGGGGTTCATCAAAATCGCGCAGTCAACGCCTACGTTGTAAGGGCTCTCTTGCACGAATTTCTTCCACCAAGCCTTCTTTACGTTGTTCTTTAGTTCAACACCTAAAGGACCGTAATCCCAAGCGTTTGCAAGACCTCCGTAAATCTGAGAACCTGCGTAAACAAAACCGCGGTTTTGCGCCAATGCTACGATTTTCTCCATCGTCTTCTCTGCCATGATTACTTAATCCCCTCTTTTGTTCTGTGATAAGTCACCTTGTCTTCGTAGATTTCCTGAACGGCAATGGTAACACTCTTGTTGGACTTACTGGTAGAACGGTTCTCAGAACCTGCAGTAATCTGACGTGCACGCTTTGCAATTTCCATTGCAAGGGTATACTGGCTATCCGTATTGGAAAGTAACTCTGCAATCGGCGGATAAATCATACTATCGCTCCTTTCAAATTCAGTCTGTTTAAGACATCGCTGTTTCTCTTATATGTCAATCTCTCAGCCTTGAGAATGGCCCAAAGATGATCAACCCCTGTGTCCAAGTCATCATTGATGACCGCATAATCAAACTCCCGAAAGAGTTCAATTTCTCTTTGCGCTTCGCGAACGCGCATCTTTAACTGTTCCTCGGTTTCCCGTTGACGTCCTCGAATTCGTTTCTCCAGTTCATCCATGGAGGGTGGTAAAATAAATGCCGTAACACAATCTTCCGGGAAAGCCTTCTTAATCGCCCGCGCGCCCGGTACTGTCAAATCTAAAATCACGTCCTGACCTTTGGATATCTTGCTTTCTAATTCACTGCGAAGGGTGCCGTATTTGTAACCGCAGAAAGAATCCCACTCCAAAATTTCAGCGTCTGCAACCAATCGGTCGAACTCAGCGTCGGACTTATAGTAGTAAGTCACACCCTCTGCTTCTCCGTATCGCATTTCTCTTGTGGTTGCGGAAACCGCATAGCATACGTTCTCATCCTGTTTCACAATGCGGTTGATTAAAGTTCCTTTTCCGGAACCGGACGGACCTGAAATTACGGCAATAATACCGCGACGAACAGCACTCACAGCATATCCTCCTCTCCGGAAATCTCCTCATCCAACTCCGGCTCTTCCGAGGAATTCTCACCGGAAGCACGACGTTTCAATGTATCGGATTGAAGCGCAGACAGAATCACATGATCCGTATCGGTAATTAATACAGAGCGGGTACGACGTCCATAGGTAGCATCAATACACATACCACGGTCCTTCCCCTCCTGGACAATTCGTTTAATCGGTGCAGAATCCGGTGTTACAATGGCAACCACCCGGTCTACGCATACAAGATTTCCAAAACCGATATTCAAAAGTCTCACCGTATCTCCACCTCCTCTTTACTCAATATTCTGAATCTGCTCACGAATCTTCTCAATTTCGCTCTTAAGCAAAAGCACCTGATTGGTAATGGTAATATCATTGGCTTTAGAACCCATGGTATTGACTTCACGATTCATTTCCTGAACTAAGAAATCCAACTTCTTACCTACAGTTTCTTCCGAAGCCAAAATAGAGCGGAACTGAGTAACGTGACTTTCAAAACGGGTAATTTCTTCGTCAATGCAAGCCCGATCCGCAAAAATGGCAACCTCTGCCGCCAAACGCTGTTCATC
>JAZRHX010000236.1:0-9224 GCA_045644985.1 Clostridia bacterium
CCATATTTCTCCATCTCGTCCGCGGCAATCTTATGCCAATAACGGGAAAGCTCATAAATTGCAAAGGAAAAACGTTCAAACCGATCAACCACAACCAGACCTCCTGACTCTTGTTGAAAAATCAACATCTGTATTATATGCAGACGACAGACGGTTGTCAAATAGAAAATGTTATGTTGCTATTCTTGGAAAAGCGGCGTGGAGAAATACCGCTCTGCTGTGTCCGGAAGGATGGTAACTACGGTTCGACCTTTCCCTAGCTTCTTTGCTAACTTGATGGCGGCGGCTACATTCGTACCGGAGCTGATTCCGCACAGAATTCCTTCCTTAGAAGCTAAATCTCGGGAAGTTTGCAGTGCTTCTTCGTCTTTAATAATACAAACGTTTTGATAAATTTTTTGATTCAAAATAGCAGGAATTAATCCGTCTCCGATACCCATTTGGATATGGGTGCCGATAGAACCACCGGAAAGGATGGCTGCATTCTCCGGTTCAACTGCCCAAATCGTAATATCCGGATTATATTTCTTTAACGTTTCCCCAATACCTGTAATGGTTCCTCCGGTGCCAATACCGGAACAGAATCCATGAATCGGGGCATTAATTTGTTCAATAATTTCCATACCGGTACGGGAACGTTGTACATCCGGGTTGGCGGGATTCTCAAATTGCTGAGGGACAAAGACTCTGGAATCTTCTTGTTGCATCTTCTGTGCTAAATTAATACATTCTTCAATACACAGACCGATATTTCCGTTATCGTGTACAAGAATGACTTCAGCACCATATTGGTGCACTAATTTGCGCCGCTCTTCGCTTACGGAGTCAGGCATAATAATCTTTACTTTGTAGCCCTTCACGGCGCCCACTAAAGCAAGGCCAATTCCCTGATTTCCGGAAGTGGGCTCCACAATAATTGAGTCGGGTTTCAAAAGTCCACGCGTTTCTGCATCGGTGATCATATTATAAGCGGTTCTCGTCTTAATAGAGCCACCTACGTTCAATCCTTCAAATTTAACCAAGATGTCGGCGCTGTCGGCATCCGCCATATGGTTTAATTTAATAATCGGTGTATTTCCCAACGCATCCAGAATTGTATTACATATCATAATGACAGAATCTCTTTTCTCATAAATTTTTGTCATTATATCAAAACGGGAAAAAGTTGTAAAGAGAGCCTGTCTGGACCTTAAGCTTTTTTTAAGGAAAAGCTACGATGCATCAACCGAGTATTTCTGAAATACAGCGCTAAATCCAGCGTCACCATGAACAGATTTAAGAAGTAAATAAACAGCACGAACCATTTCTCTCCGATGGCCGCCATAAAGGTAGGATTCATGAATTTGGAAGCAATTCCTGCAATGTATCCGGTAATAATCATCAGCAAGAAAGTCAAACTTTTGCCTTTTGTGCTTCGTGCTTTATACGACTTTACTACGTTCATGGGCCAGGAAATACCAAAACAGATTAACATAATCATTTCTAATAATTCAGTCATGCAGAAGGCTCCTTTCGTCTCTGACTGAGCAGTATGATAGCACGGGCTTGCTATCATGTAAATAATTAAATCACATACAATACTATATATTGAAAGTGATGGTAAAGTGTGCTATAGTACGCACAAGAGGTGTGTTTTATGGAGTTACTTCAGTTAAAATATTTTTGTGATGCGGCACAATCTCAGAATTTTTCCAAAACGGCTCGGAAATTTCAAGTACCGCCTTCTGATATTTCACAAAGCATTAAGCGATTGGAACAGGAACTATCTGTCAGTCTTTTCTCACGTACTGCGAACCGAATTGCGCTGAATGAACGGGGGCGGGAATTCTATCTGGAAGCTCGTAAAGCCTTGAAAATTTTGGAGCGTGCTGTGGATATGGCTTCCGGCTCCTCCCTTCGTGGTACTATGCGGGTGGGGATTCATATTAACCGCCGTACGGTTATGGATGTCATTGAGCGTTTTCAACTACAATACACTGGTGTCAATATTATTACCACCCATGAAATTCACCGTGACGAATTGGATTTTGATGTCTTGGTTTCAGACCGGGATTTTAACTTATCCGGTCTTATTCGGGAAAAACTTTTCCGTGAAAGTATTGTATTAGCTGCCCAAAGGGGAACGTTTCCCCCAAGAAAAGAGATTACCGCCGCAGATATTCAGGAAAAATCTTTTATTACGATGAATGTTTCGGGAAGTTTATATCATTTTACGCGGGAAATCTGTAAGGATATGGGCTTTGAACCGCGGATTACCTTGCAAAGTGAGGATCCATTCTATATTCGTAAATGTGTGGAGCTGGGTCTGGGTATTGCATTTGTGCCGGAATACTCTTGGCGCGGTATGTTCTCCGGAGAAATTGAGCTGTGGCCGGTGGGGGATTACACCCGAGATGTTTGTCTGTATCGCCGGGACGTACGTACGGTGCCGGAATACGTAAGAGTTATCTACGATATGCTACGTGAAGCGTTTGGCAGAGGAGAAGGACAGTCGGCGGTTCTTCCTTGTTGCACAGAATTCGGTTTTATTTTATTGTGCTGGGCATAACAGGTCGTTTTAGCGGCTCATATGCCCAGTGTCTGGGCAAGGAGGTATTATTTGAATATTGTGATGCCCAAAATTGGCAATTTGGAGAAAGAAAACACCTTTTTACCATGAAAGTTTAGTGTTTTCTGGGCATAGAGAGGATATTTTGAGGGTTGTATGCCCAGCAAGACATTTTGACAAGAATTTTGAACAGTTCTTTTGTTTCAACATACCTGACGAGGACAGAATTGTGGATACGCTGCGTTGAACCAGACGCAGGCCTCTCATCCCCGTCTTAATTTTCAACGAAACACAAAAGAGACACCTCGAAAGGTGTCTCTTTTGTGTTTGGCGGAGAAGCGGGGATTCGAACCCCGGCGCCGGTCACCCGACCTAACGATTTAGCAAACCGTCCCCTTCAACCTACTTGGGTACTTCTCCAGAACGGGATTCATTATAGCAACATTTTCCCCACCCGTCAAGCCCAAAAATGAAGCTTGCTCCAAAATTTTTCCCCAGAAATTAGACAGACACGAACAACCCGGGGGCACTCATATACTGTTTAACAGAGAAACAGCAGTTGAGGACATTATGGAGCAGCAGGAGCAAAACAAACCATTCTCCACGTATATAGGTGGTGAAGGCGGATTCCCCAGACCTTTAAGTCAAGAGGAAGAAGCGTATCATTTGGAACGATATCGACAGGGCACTACGGAAAATGATCGGGGAGAGAGCCGAAGGATTTTATTAGAACATAATCTTCGCCTTGTGGCGCATATCGCAAAAAAATACACTACTGCCAATGCAACGCCGGACGAACTGATTTCCATCGGCACCATCGGCTTAATTAAGGCATTATCCTCTTTTGACAGCACAAAGGGGGCTCGATTGGGAACTTATGCGGTTTCTTGTATTCAAAATGAAATTCTTATGTACATAAGAGCCAGTAAGAAGTACACGGGAGAAGTTTCTATGAATGAGCCGGTAGGCATTGATCGGGACGGAAACGAAATTGTGCTCATGGACTTACTCAGTTGTGACGATTCTGAATTGGTGGAAGAAGTGGGCCGAAATGTGCAATCTAAAGCGCTTCGCAAAGCAGTAATGAATTTACAGGAGGAACGGGAGCGGATGATTATTCAACTGCGCTACGGTCTTCTAAATGGCGTGGAGAAAACCCAGCGGGAAGTGGGGAAAATGCTGGGAATTTCCAGATCCTATGTGTCTCGTATTGAAAAAGCTGCACTGGAGAAAATTAAAAATGCAATCGGCAGAGGTTTGGAGGATTTTGGGTAAAATACGGAATTGCCCCACGTCCGCCTTTGTGCTATACTAAAGGGGATAGTTTTTCGTAAGGATGCGTTGTCTATGTACAGAAAGGTACTGATTTATATATTGGTTTTGGCGGCAGTGATGATGGTTTCAGCTGCCTTTTTTCTGGAAGCATATGACATATGTAAACCATTTTACACACAGCGTATTCCCGGTAACCCGGAGAATGGGGAGAAAGTACTTGCTTTTACACCTGTTTCTGAAGATATGGTCTTGGTGGCAGGACGTTATACTAAGGGTGCGTTGGCAGGAGAGCTCTATTACAGAGTGTATGACGGAAACGGAAGGGTCTTCCGAGAAGATCATTTTGGTTTAGAAGATGCGTCTCTTGACTTGACGCAAACGTTTGCCAGAGGTGGACGGTTATATTTTATCTGTACTGTGAATCCCCGGGGGGATGAAGAATCTGTATATGGCGCTGTCTATACTACGGATTTATCCGGAAAGCAGCCGACGCCCGTTTTCTATCGGGGGGAGAATACGGATCGGCTTTATGATTTTGATAAATTTATTTCTATTGATGATACGGGTACCTATTATGCCGGCATTTACGGGCAGCGAGTCTTGATCTTTGATCAATCGGGTACCGTTGTTCTTCGTTTGAATCCGGAGTTAACCCGTCAGATTGCAGCTGTACGCTATACAGGCTCCTCTTTCTTAGTGGCTGGATGTACGTCTGAAAGTGGACGGAAGGAAACAATTCACAGAGCCTTTTGCGCAGCCTATAATATGGAGGGCACGAAACTATGGCGGGAGTACGTGATGGGAGAAGAAGGTACGCTGGCATCGGTTCTCCATATTGTGGGCAATGAAGCCGAGGGTTGGACTCTTTATGGCCGTTTTGCAAAAAACTCCAAAGATGCGTCTGTTTCGACGGCGATGCAAATAGAGGCTTTCTCCATTTATGGGAACGGAATGGAATTCCAGATAGAAGGCAATTCTGATTTTGCAAGCAACGCGTTTCTGGTGAAGATCTCCCAAGATGGACAAGCTACCGAACAAATTGCGTACAGTGAAATTGTTCCGTCTTTGATACCGGGAAGCTTATATGGGACAGATGGAATCATGCTTCAGGCGTATACCGCAAAGCACGCAGATGCAGATCGGTACACGGTTAAATTAATTCGCTTGAATGATCGACTTCGGGAAACTTTGCGAGTAGACATTCCGGTTTGGGGAGATATGGAATTCTATTGCGCACCTTCCGGGGAAGCTGGAAGGGGTTTATGGGTTTATAATAATGGGGCGGTTCGGCATTTCCGGTCAGAGGAAGCGACTTTGCGTTATTACACAGACTTGCGACACTGGAGACCGGTTTGTGAGGCCGCACTTTCCATAGAGAAAGGAGCGCCGCTGTTAATCGGTTTATATGGAATCATGTCCCTTTGCACCCTGGGAACGGTGCGAAGTCCACACAGTCGTCAATATGGGAGAGGAAAGAGGAAGGTATGAGAAATTTTTTGAGAACATTGAAGCTAATTGGCGTTATTATCGTTGTTGTCCTGGTATGCTTTTTGATTCTCCATATCCCTGTTGTAGATCGGGGACTTACAGGATGGATCGGATCTCCTTTAGAAGCAGATGTTTTCGATTACCGAATTATGATTGATGGTTTTCGGGAGCCTTTACCGGAAGCAGATGCCCCTTTTATTTATGAGAAAGACGGAAAGTTGTGGCTTTTGCAGGGCGGGCTTGCAGGCGGTCCTCTGGATATTACACCGCCTTCGGTGAACGTAGCTTTCTATGCATCGAAACATAATATTACGGAAGAGTTACGCAATCGAAGCCAATGTACAGTACGGGAAGATGGACGTCAGATTTTGTTTTTGCTGAACAATCACGATATTCCTACGCTGTTTTTAACAGATCTTGCTACTGCGACTACAGTGCTCGTGGCAACGAACGTGGACAGCTTTTTATTTGTAGGCGACAAAGTGGTGTATGCTTGCGGTTACGAACAATCTAATCAGTTGTACGTGTATGACGGTGAACAACCCAAACTTCTTGCTTCTGACGTTCAAAGTTTAGCATTGCCTCGTTGGAATGCAGTGGCATCATTAGACCGGGAAGGCATTCTTCGTCTTCATCACGTAACCGATGGCACCACTGCGCAACTGGCTACCGGTGTATTGGAACTTTATCCGGAATCCGGGGTTGTAGTGAACGTACCGGAGGCGACTGTTTTCTGTCGCAAGAAAGGTGGCGATTATAGAATTACGGCTTCTGAAGAAGTTTTGCTTAAGACGAAATATATCCAAGAGCTTTACACTTTTGTGGGCGTCAGTCGAGATGCGGCTCGTGAATACCGTTTTTGTCAAGCACAAGGTATTTTGACCTGCGTAGAAGGCGAGAAATCCAATCGTTTGTTTGGAGAGCTGGGCAAGATATATCGGGTGCTGGATTGGGATGCTCGCAACGAAGAGCTGATTGTGGCTACCGGCACGGGAATTTATTTACTTCGTCCGCACATAGTCTCGGGTGAAGGTATTGCGGATACGGTGCGGCTAATGAACTTCAAAGGTGATTATAAAATTTATCGGAACAATCGGATTTTGATTGAAGATTTCTTAGACGTTTACAAAGAGGGGGCAGATCGTTTTTATATTCAATCCATATCCCCCCGCAGCTTTATTTTGAATTCCGGCAGGCCGGAGAGCTGGATGAATTTCTTAAGTAGCTATTTGTACGGTCTGTCTTATACAGAGCTGAAACCGGATGGTAATTACGCCACAAAAGTTCAAACCTGTCCGGTTCCTTTGTCCCGTACCTTACAGAAACCTTTAATTGCCGGCGAAACGCTGGTGTACCAGACCACGTATGACGACGGTACTGTTCGAAGCGTAACGGCTGTGTGCCGCGGTGAAGTGCTGAAAGAGGATCTTCTAAGTACCCATCGGGAATCAAAAGGGCAGATTGCTGTAATTGCAGAAGCAGTGGGCGGAGAGATTTATTTTGCCGTGACCCCTTGGAATGCCGTGCCCGAATACAGCAAACTAAATCAGACCGGAGATTTTGTGGAAGGGATTCCCAAACGGGTTGTTTCTTCCATGGGATTTGCGTACGAGTGGGAAGGTTAGAGGGTGTTTCTCTCCTGTTTTTGCAGTAATATCTTTAGAATTTAATCAAAAACATGGAGGGAACAGCAGTGAAAAGAATTGTTATTTCTGTAAAAATGCTGAAAGCATTTGAAGCACACCTACTGAACGAAGAAAAAAGTGCTGCCACGATTGCAAAATATATGCATGACGTGGGGCACTTTGTTTGTTATGTGGAAAATAGGGCGGTTAAAAAGAAGATTGTACTGGAATATAAAAATGAACTGGCGCAAAACTATGCTGTAACCAGTGCAAATTCCATGCTGGCAGCAGTGAATGCCTTTTTAAAATACGTAGGTCTTTCGGAATGCTGTGTAAAGCCTTTTCGGATACAAAAAGCAGTTTATTGTACTGCAACGCGGGAACTAACCAAGATGGAATACACACGCTTGGTGGAAACCGCAAAACAAAAAGGAAAGACCCGTTTGTATTTAATTCTGCAAACCATTTGCGGAACGGGCATTCGTGTGAGTGAACTTTCGTATATCACGGTGGAGGCAGTGAGGAGGGGAACTGCGGTTGTTTCCTGTAAAAACAAAACTCGCCACATCATTATTATAGGAAAACTAAAACAAAAGTTACTTCTGTATGCAAAACAGCAAGGAATTCAATCCGGTGTGATTTTTATTACTCGGAGCGGAAGACCTATGAGCCGTACGAATATCTGGCGAGAAATGAAAGGACTTTGTGCGGAGGCAGGGGTACCGGCGGAAAAAGTTTTTCCCCATAATTTGCGTCATCTCTTTGCTCGAATCTTCTACGGGATTGAGAAGGATATTGCAAAACTTGCGGATATTCTGGGACACACCAGTATTAACACAACGCGTATTTACATTATGAACACCGGCGAAGAGCACCGAAGGAAGATGGAACGTATGGGATTGATTGTGTAAAGTTAAGATAAGTAAATGAGCACATAATATAAATTATGTTGCAGAAGAAAACGCACTTTACGATAGACGAATATTATAGGTGTATAATATGGTTTGTATTTTAAGGAAAATACGCAAAAGAATATTGATAGTTTAATAAAATCATGTTACAATCGGTTAATCAATACAACATAATTTATATTATGTTGCAGTTGTTGTAAGGAGGAAGCAGTGTATGGCATTAGTGGTTTGTACTGAATGCGGCAAAGAGTTCTCAGATAAAGCAAAAGCTTGTCCAAATTGCGGTTGTCCCACGGAAAGTATGGACAATGTACCCGTAAGCGTTTCCAACGCCCATCCTGTTCTTACTGTGGAACAAGAACCGCCCAAAGAAAAAGTTGTTCAATACTTACGATATGCAAAAGACTTGGAACAAGCCATTTTTACATATAGGAATGCTTTTCATCAATTGGAGAGCCGTGTAAGAACACTGGGACACCGGAAAAATATTAGCGAACCCACAAGTGTTTCTATGGCAGATGTCTCTCCCGGCATTGGATTGTTCTTTATCTTTTTTGCTATTGCGTTGGTTATTTCTTGCTTTGTTGGCGGAAGCCTTTTCTCCAATATATTTGCTTATTTAACCATTTTCCCGTTTTTTGTAGATTCCGGACTTCAAATAAAACTTTTGATTTGTCTAGGTTCTGCATTGGTATTGTGGTGTGTTGTATTTTTATGTAAGGTTGTTATGGCCAGCACAGAACATAGTCAACAAATGTCCAACTATCAAAGCCAACTCAGCCAAGACCAGAAAAGAGTAGAACGGGAGCGAGGCATGATTCAAGTTTTGCGAAAGCAGCAAACAGATATTGAAAAACAAATTAATACCAATAGTCGTTTATTAGATCAATTATACGATTTGAATATTCTGCATCCTAAATTCCGTAATATGGTGGCAGTCATCACCATGCTGGAGTACTTTGAATACGGTCGTTGTACAACCCTTCGCGGTCCCCATGGTGCATGCAGTTTTTATGCCGATGAAGAGAAACACAATGCAATTATCAGCAAATTGGATGTTGTTATCCACAAGTTAGATGATATTCGTCAATCTCAACAGTATCTTTATGCGGCGATACAGGAAGCTAACGCAACGGCTTACCGAATCTACGAAAATTCTCAGCGTATGATTGAGTCCAACCGACAAATCGTAGAGAATACGGCACTTACAGCGTACAATACTACCAGAATTCGGGAGAACAGCGATATCATGACATATATTACGGCTTGTTCATTGTAAAGAAAGGAGAAGAACAATGAGAAAGATTGGAATTAAAAGTTTAGTTTTAACTGTATTAAGTGCTCTGTTTTTAGGTGTGTATATTTTTGCTTTTGAAG
>JAZRHX010000237.1:0-3488 GCA_045644985.1 Clostridia bacterium
GACTGGAAAGGATTTTGAAGTACGTCTTTATTCTGAAGATGCACATGTTGTTGGCACATCTCAGTCCAAAATGTACTATGATTTAATAGATGATAATGGTGTTGTATCTTCTAAGGGCGCTGCAGGTACAATTGTATTTCCTGCAGATGATGCACGAAACGGGAGCATTTTACCTAGTCTTGTTCCCGGTGAGTATTACCTTTATCTTGTAGGTCCTCAGAATAAAGTAATTGGTGAGCCGATTAATATCACAGTTGTAGCTGCATCTCCTTCTGCAACTCCCGGCGCATCTGCAACTCCCGGTGCATCTGCGACTCCCGGTGGAACTGTGATTCCGCCTACGGGTGATACAGCAATCTTTGCTGTTGTTGCACTCGTTCTTGCATGCGCAGGTGCTTCCATCGTTGTGATGAAGAGAAGAAAGTGCGGCGAGTAATATCCTGCATATAGGTTGAATTTTATAGGGCGGAGTTTATCCGCCCTATAAATGTAATTTGGTGTTTAATTTGTGTGAAGAATTATGAAGATAGTGAATACAACTTGTGTTTTTAAACCTGGATTTGATATTTTTGAAGCCATTGATCGATTGTGTGAAGCTGGCTATCGCTTGCTGGATTTGGCTTTAGATTATTGTGTGGTGCCCGGACACCCTTTCATCTCAGACCATTGGTTGGAGTGGGCGAAAGAGGTGAAAGCTTACGCTGACGGTAAAGGTGTAGCGTTTTATCAGTGTCACGGCGTAGGTGTTCCGTCGGAATTTTACAACAATCCAAATGATTTGGCGTATCGAGCCATTGATGTTGCACAAGTACTGGGGATTCGATGGATTGTGATGCATCCCCAAGAGATTAAAGAGAAGACAGAAGAAATTTATGATGACTTATACGTGGCTGAGAATGTAAAGTGGTTTACGCCTTTTGTTCGCCGTGCCCAAGAGGCGGGTGTTGGTGTTGCTATTGAGAATTTGCCTTGGGCAAATTGCAACCGGGCAAAGCCTCTTGCCCAAATTGTGGACGGTTTAAATGCGCCCAACGTGGGGATTTGTTGGGATACCGGACATGCCAATATTAACAACACCCCACCATCTGAAATAAAAGTTTTGGGACACCGTCTGGTGACCCTCCATATACATGATAATCATGGGTATCCCTATGATGAACACGGAATTCCGTACTATGGGACCTATGACTGGTCTGGATTTATACATACCTTGAGAGAAATGAACTATCAGGGTGAGTTTGTTTTGGAAGCCCATCATCAAATGCTGGAGGCAGCGGATGATCGCGCTTTACAGAATCAGTTGTTGGCGGAAATGATCGAAGTTAGTAATAAGATCATGCAGCTCCCGTAAGAGAGGTTGATTGATTTGCGCACATTGTTGAAGATTCCTGTAACACATTCTACGGTATATGCTCAGTATTATGACATTTACCTTAGATGTTCTTCCGCGAACTGTAGTCGTGTTCGTTTTTGTGGGTATACGGATTACAGAGGCGAACGGGGAGATTCCATTAAGGGCGTGGCGCTTAAGTGTTTACGGGAGAATCCGGACGGGATGTTAACACTCCCTTTTTCCGGATTTCTTCGTTTTGAAATTCCTGAATCCGGACGGATTCAAGAGAATGCCGGTATTTGTCTTGTGTTGGATTGGGAAGGAAACCATACTGTAGATGTGCAGATTCAAGACGTTTTTTTGAATAACACCTTTAATAAGCCTCAGTTTCTTTCTATAAACGGGGGAAATGGGTTCTATGATACTTTCCCGGTTGAGCATGTGTCTGTGGTTCCTACTCGTATTGCGGAGCAAAGCGGAAAGGTTTCTTTTGATGTTCCCGGGAAGGGAGCACACGATTATATTCTTCTTTATAAGGATTTAGGAGACGGCGAGATTTTTGATGAAACGGAATGTCGCTTGTTTGTGCCCAAAACCAATTATTGCTTAGATGAACCGATTACTTTTACCTATAAGAACGTTTATTTGAAATATGACGTGGATATTTATATGGTGGATATTCTCCTTTATTTGGAGGGGGACAAGCCCGGTGTACATCAGAGCCGAGATTATGTGACCGTGATGTATCAGGAACGCAGCAGGGGATTAGACGGTGCGCTGTCTATGCCGGTAGATGGTGCTCGGGGCTATTTAAACCGCATTTCTGGGCATTATACTTTGCGACTGATGCAGAAATATGAGGATTTGTGCCCGTTTCAAGCTTTTACAATTTCTACAAAACATAAGAATGACGAATTGAAGGCACCGCCGGCAGGGACTTTGTTCTATATTAAAGCATCCAGCCTTCCGGATTCCGTGGAAATTCAAACTAAGAATCCGGAGCAGCTATCGGTGATTCATTTTACCTGCGATTCTCCCATTGCGGATATGTTGGAGCAAGGGTTATATTATATGCGGGATGTGGCACACGGTATGGGGTTGCTTCGCCGGTTTGCCCAAACGCCGGATCGCCTGCTTCATTCTGTGGTGTCTCAAGTTTTGCATACGGCATACAGTGTGCATATGCAGGAGGTAGAGGAGTCCTCGGGACAGCGTGTTGCTCATTCTATTTCAGATCGTATTGCGGCATTTATTAATCATAATTTAAGTAACAATATTTCTATGCAAATGCTGGTGGATGAGTTCCATATCAGTGAAAGCCATTTGTCTCACAGTTTTAAACGTCATAAAGGAATTAGTGTTTCTAAGTATATTTATAATGCAAAGGTTAATCGGGCGAAGCAGTGGCTTGCGGAGAATGAGCTTACGGTCACGGAGATTGCCAAACTATTGAATTATTCGGATATTCATGCCTTCTCTCATTCTTTCAAATTGTTGGTGGGCATGTCGCCTTTGGAATATCGAAAGATGAATCGAAAGAAGTAATGGGGCTAGGCCGGTAGCTTATGTTCTGTGCTTATCAGTTCTTGTATTTTGTGCCGGATGGTTCGAATGGATAAGGGTTCCTCTTTTGTTTCTGCGGTTAATATCAGTCCTATGGCGGGATGAATACCGTGCTTTGAATAATAGTTTATTTTTGCACAGGCCCGTTCTCGGTAATTTTGGTCATCCATTTTACCGAAGTGCTCCCAATAATAGATATTTCCCGTAACGGGATGGCGCAGTGTAAAGTCCGGGTACAGGGTTCGCTGCCCTAATTGTAGCGCACATTCATAACGAAATGGAATTTTGTTTGCAAGTAGTAGGGTTGCAATCATGGCTTCTGATTTAGAACGCAGGAAGAGATTTCCCGGTGCTGCATGAATTTTCTGTTCAGGGTAATAGGGGTTTTGCTCCCAATGCGCATGCATCCATTGGGAAGAGGACAAGTGGTTGTTGAATGATGTCAATAGTTCTGAGTACGCGGACTGCGTTGTGAGCAGTTTCTTAGCGCGTAAGGGGTTTTCTTTGTGCTTTTGTAAATATTGTCTTACCTCTGTTAAATCGTGCTGCAAGTCTTGAATCAAGTCAGACCAACATTTTTTGTCAGCTAAAG
>JAZRHX010000238.1:0-3393 GCA_045644985.1 Clostridia bacterium
GACCGATCGTCATCGGACAGGCTGCAGAGTTTGACTATGCGGGTACCCAAGCGTGCTTAGCCCTCAAAGAGGAAGGATACGAAGTAGTACTTTGTAACTCCAACCCTGCGACCATTATGACGGACACCACCATTGCGGACAAGGTGTATATGGAGCCGCTTACGTTAGAATACATTGCAAAGATTCTTCGCTATGAACGTCCCGATGCCATTGTTCCGGGTATCGGCGGACAGACCGGTTTAAACTTGGCGATGCAGTTAGAGAAGAAAGGCATTCTGAAAGAGTGCGGTGTTGAACTCTTGGGTACCAGCAGCGAAAGTATTGAGCGGGCAGAGGACCGTGAGATGTTTAAAGAGCTGTGCCAATCCATTGGAGAGCCCACCATTCCTTCTCAAATTACTTACTCCTTAGAAGAAGCCAAGGAAGCAGCCAAAGCCATTGGCTATCCGGTAGTTCTTCGTCCCGCCTTCACCTTAGGTGGTACCGGCGGCGGTTTTGCTTATGATGAGGCAGAATTGATTGAAGTGGGAATAAACGCTTTCAAATTGTCTCCTGTACACCAGGTTTTGATTGAGAAGAGCGTAAAGGGCTACAAAGAAATTGAATTTGAAGTTATGCGAGACTCCAATGACCACGCCATTACCATTTGCGGCATGGAGAACGTAGATCCCGTTGGCGTTCACACCGGTGACTCTATCGTAGTAGCGCCTATTATGACCTTGAGCGATCACGATCAAAAGATGCTCAATGACAGTGCGATTAAGATTATTCGGGAACTGAAGATTGAAGGCGGCTGTAACGTACAGTTTGCATTGAATCCCAATTCCAGTGAGTACTTCTTAATTGAAGTAAACCCTAGAGTTTCCCGTTCCTCTGCACTGGCTTCTAAAGCCAGCGGCTACCCCATCGCAAGAGTAACAGCCAAGATTGCTGTGGGCATGGCTTTGGAAGACATTTCCATTGCCAACACCAATGCGGCATTTGAACCGGCTTTGGATTACGTCATTGCTAAGTTCCCTAGATTCCCCTTTGATAAGTTTGCAACGGCCCAGAACACGCTAGGCACGCAGATGAAGGCAACCGGTGAGATTATGGGGATTGGTTCCAGCTTGGAAGAATGTATGCTGAAATCCGTTCGTTCTTTGGAAACCGGTGCGCAGCATTTCTACCTGCCTAAATTCACCCCGTATACGGAAGCAGAACTCTTTGATTATATCCAAGAATTCAGAGACGACTCTATCTTTGCAGTAGCAGAATTGATGCGCCGGGGCGTCAGCGTAGAGAAGCTGCACCAAATTACCAAGATTACCGCATATTTCTTGGAAGCCATCTGGCGCATTGTGCGAAAGGAAATCGAAATCAAGGCGAAACCTGGGGATTTGACTGTGTTGAAAGAAGCCAAGAAGATGGGCTTCGGCGACTGGTACATTTCCAAATTGTGGGGCATGAAAGAAATTGACGTGTACAACTTGCGGAAAGCAAACGGCATTTTCCCCATTTACCGCATGGTAGATACTTGCCATACCAATGCGTATATCCCGTACTTCTATTCTTCCTACGAAGGCACCAATGCTTCTATTTTAACCGACAAGAAGAAAATCGTGGTACTGGGCGCAGGCCCCATTCGTATCGGTCAGGGCGTAGAGTTCGACTATTCCACCGTACACGCAGTAACAACCATTAAGAATTCCGGTTACGAGGCAATTATTATCAACAACAATCCCGAGACGGTTTCTACGGACTACACCACTGCGGACAAGTTGTACTTTGAGCCTTTGACGCCGGAAGACGTTATGAACATTATCGAATTCGAGAAGCCGGAAGGCGTTATCGCTTCCTTGGGCGGTCAGACGGCCATTAACTTGGCAGAACCGTTGCGTGCTCGCGGCGTAAAAATCATCGGTACCGACTGCCTTGCTATCGAGCGTGCGGAGAACCGAGACAGCTTTGAGAAAGTATTGGAAGCATTGAACATTCCTCAACCTAAGGGTAAAGCCGTTACCAAGATTGAAGACGGTATTCAGGCTGCCAGCGAAATCGGTTATCCTGTATTGGTTCGTCCCAGTTTCGTACTTGGCGGACGGGCAATGCAGATTGTAGGCAACGAAGAACAACTTCGCCACTACTTGAAGACTGCCGTTGAAATTGATGAAGACAAGCCGGTATTGGTTGATAAATACATCCAAGGTAAAGAAGTTGAGGTAGACGCTATCTGCGACGGCCAAGACGTATTTGTGCCCGGTATTATGGAATTGATTGAGCGTACCGGTGTTCACAGCGGCGACTCTATTAGCGTTTATCCCACCTTCAGCGTATCGGATAAGGTACGAGGCATCATTTTACAATACGCCAAGAAATTGGGTCTGGGTATCGGCATTGTTGGTCTTTACAATATCCAGTTCATTGTAGATGAGAAGGATGACGTATACGTGATCGAAGTAAATCCCAGATCTTCCAGAACCGTACCTTTCTTGTCCAAAGCAACCGGGTACAGCCTGGCCGATATTGCAACAGAAGTTATCTTAGGCAAGAGCCTGAAAGAGCAGGGAATCTTCCAACTCTATCCGGAAGAGAAGAAGCGCTGGTACGTAAAGGTGCCCGTATTCTCCTTCAACAAGATTCGCGGTTTGGATGCTTACTTGTCTCCTGAAATGAAGTCTACTGGTGAAGCTATCGGTTACGACGATAAACTGAACCGTGCTTTGTACAAAGCTTTGCAGGCTTCCGGCATGCATTTGCAGAACTACGGTACGATTCTGGCTACCATTGCAGACAAAGATAAAGAAGAGGCCCTTCCTTTGATGCGCAGATTCTATAACTTGGGCTTCAACATTGAGGCTACTGCCGGTACGGCTGCATTCCTTCGGGAGAACGGTATCCGCACTCGCGTGTTAGGTAAGATCGGCGATGGCAGCGAAGAAATTCCGGAGGCAATTCGCCAAGGCCATATCGCGTACGTAATCAACACCAAGGACATCGGTTCTGCGGGACAGATGAGCGATGGATTTGAAATTCGTCGCTATGCAACGGAGAACAACGTAACCTTGTTTACGGCATTGGATACAGTAAAAGTTCTCTTGGATGTATTGGAAGAAACCACCTTAACAATCTCCACCATTGATGCGTGATTGGAAGCGGTTTCTACCTTGACAAAAAGGCGTAAATGTGCTATTTTTGTTAAGTCAATTTAATAACGTTCTCTGCGACTGACGGATTTGTGGAGCACCACTGTGAAACAGAGAACGGCGCGGCGTATTAGACGCGCATTCTGCCGACCGTCTGGGTACATTTTACAGAAGATAAAATCGAGTAAGTGTACCCTTTTTCTATTCATTTTGAACGTTTTTGAGGAGGTTATCCTATGAAGAAGATTGGTATTGTAATGGGAAGCGA
>JAZRHX010000239.1:0-2669 GCA_045644985.1 Clostridia bacterium
ACTATGTGGTTTCCGGCTCCGGTCATTTGGAACTGAAAGGAAAGACTTATCCGATAGAGGCCGGCAGTATGTTTGTTGTGCCGCCCTTTGAATATTCCACCTATCAAGCTGACGAGAAAAATCCTTGGAGTTATATTTGGATTGGTTTTGAGGATAATTTAAACCAATTACCGGAATTGTTTCACACGCCGGTTCTCCACATTTCCGGCACGGGCACGATTTTTACCGAAATGCGCAATTGTAAGAATCTGGAAGACGGACGAGGCGCCTTTCTCATCGGACAACTGTGGAAATTGGTCTCGGCCGCGTTGGAAGATCGTGTAACGACACAGAAAATCGATTATGTACAAAAAGCCATTCTCATAATGGAAACCGAATACATGAATCCTTTAAGTATTGAAGAGATTGCCACGCGACTAAATTTGGTGCGTAGCTATTTCTCTACGCTGTTCCAAAAACAAATTGGTGTTACACCCGTGCAATACCTTATCAACCTGCGTTTAGAGAAGGCCGCAGAGTTGATGGTACAGCACCACATTCCCCCCAGCACGGTTGCCACCACCGTAGGCTACACGGATATGAGCCATTTTTCCAAATCTTTCAAGCAAAAGTATGGTAAATCCCCTCGAAATTATCTAAAAGCCGTAAGGAAATAACTTCCCTGCGGCTTTTTACCCGTCTTACTGTCTTGCCTTATAGCTTGCGCAGACGCTCTCGTCTGCCTGATGCGTGTGACATCCACATTTAGGTGCTACGTGGATTTCCGCCAAAGCGCAAACACCCTCCGTGATCCCGCTTCCGCATTCCATGCACTGATTGTGCATACAACTTCTTACGTCGCAGGCAATTTTCTGATGCCCGCATTGGTTTGACTGTTTCATATACAAAACCTCCTCTCCTGACAATAGTGTGTGCGCTTGCGGTAAAATTATTGGTGAAATTATTTCCCGGGAAATATTTGCATTTTTTAGAAAAATTTTGTATGATGATGGGCACCGCCGTCTGCAATGCAGTTGATTCTTACATAGGAGAGTGTCCGTATGAACGAGCCACGCATTCTGCTTGCAGATGCATCCAGCGATTTTGCCCATAAGATGTCCGCCGCCATTGGCAAGTCCAACGATTTGCGCCTGTGCGGATTTGTGCAGGACGGAAACGCCGTTGTGGACCGTGTTCTTGCGGATCGGCCTGCGGTCTTATTACTGGAATTGATGCTCCCCGGTTGCGATGGAATTAGCATTGTTCGGAGATTACGGGAGCTGAAAGCCTCCGGGCGGCTGTCCTCACTGCCCGTAATTATTGTTTTATCTGCCATTATCAGCGACGCCAACACCTATCTTCTCCGAAATACGGGAATTGATTATTATATGGTGAAGCCGGTTCTCCCCGGTGCCGTTTTAGAGCGTATTCGGGATTTGTTAGAAATGAGCAAGACCGCGCCCCTTCCCGATTTATCCGCTTACGCTTCTATGGAAATTGCTGATTCGGGAGATATTGATTGTGATTTAACTACGCTTCTTATTGATATTGGCATTCCTGCCAGTTTGTCCGGATATACATACTTAAGAGAGGCCATTCGTTTGGTCATCGATATGGGGACCACTCCAGACGGATTGCTTTCCAAACAAATTTATCCTGTCATCGCCAAGAAACACGGCAAGAGTATGGCCAGCGTTGAGAAAGCGATTCGCACCGCTATTGAAACGGCTTGGATTCGCGGTCGTACTGATTTATTAGATCGATTATTTGGCTATACGGTCAGCGCGCAGAGAGGAAAGCCAACCAATACGGAATTTATCGCCATGATTGCAGATCGTTATATGGTATACGGAAATGTGCGATGAGTTCAACGTGCTACGGGGCATAATGGTAAAAAAAGTGGGGCATATGCCCCACCCAAAAGATATTTTATGCCCTCATCGGGGCAAAATTTGCAGTTTAAAAACATTTTACGCCCCACACGCTAATATCTCCAGCAACGCCCGAATATGCCCGGATGTGTAGGTCGCACCCAACTCCTTAAGACGCGCTTCCGGGAAGGTCGTGGTAATGCCCAATACCTGCATACCGCCTGCAATCGCGCCCTTAACACCACTTACCGCATCTTCACACACAATACATTCAGAAGGTTCCAAGCCCATCGCCTTCGCCGCTTTCAAGAAGATTTCCGGATCCGGCTTCTGCTTCTCCACATCCGCCGCCGTCACAACTGCGGTAAAACATTCCACAGGCAGTTTCCCCGCACGAATATTGGTATTCACCTTAATGGGCAAAGATCCGGACGCAATGGCAATCTTATAGCCATGTTTATGTAATGTGCGAATTACCTCCGGCACACCGTCAAACAAAATAATATCCTTCTCTGCATCCCGAACGTAGTATTCGTAAATACGGTCTTTCATCGCTTGGGAATATTCCCCACCATATTTCTCTGCCACACCGCCGAAATAGGCCTTCTCACCCATACCGCAGAATTCACGAAAATCTTCCGGATCCGCATGAATGCCAAATTCCGCCATGCCCTTTACCGAAGCAATCGCCGTAGCCGGTTCCGAGTCCAGCAGCACCCCATCCATATCGAAAATAACACCGCGAATCATATGGTCACTCCGTCAATTTAAATATAATGCTAACGCTACCGTGCCCAAGTCGGAGGCCAAGCGGTCTTA
>JAZRHX010000240.1:0-5051 GCA_045644985.1 Clostridia bacterium
CTCTTGCAATGGCAACACGCTGTTGCTGACCGCCGGAAAGTCTGCATGGATATTCATCCACTTTCTCCGAAAGACCCACCATTTCAAGGAGCTGTCTGCCCTGTGCTTCAATTTCCGCTTTCGCTTCTTTAATAGCGTTCCGTCCTGCTTTAGCTTTCTTGAGTTGCGTCGTCTTATACAAGATGGGTGCCAAGGTAACGTTCTTCAAAACGGTGTGTTGTGGGAATAAATTAAAGGACTGGAAAACAAGTCCAAAGTGCAGTCTTCGATCCCGCATTGCGTGGTCACTTAAATTCATTTTACCCGCCGCATTGAAGATTTCTTCGTCTCCTACGCAGATACTGCCCCCGTCTGCCTGCTCTAAAAAGTTAAGGCATCGAAGAAGCGTAGTTTTGCCGCTTCCCGAGGAACCAATAATAACCAGTACCTCTCCTTGCTGCAAGGAGAACGATACACCTTTAAGCACCTGGTGGCTGCCGAAGGATTTGGTAAGATTTTGAACTTCTAACATATTCATAACACGTACCTGCCCTTCTTACACCGAATAGTAGCTGAGTTTCTTTTCTATGTAATGGAAAAGAAGGGTCAGCACACCGCTGAATGCCAAATAGAACAAGCTGGTATAAAGTAGCGGACTGAGCACCGCGTATTTATTAACCTTCTCAAAAGCGATGGCAATGACTTCAATCACACTAAGGGCCCGGGCAAGTGCCGTATCCTTAACCAACGTAATAATTTCGTTGCTCATAGGTGCCGTAATCTTCCGAACAACCTGCATTAAGATAACGTGGCGGAAGATCTGCCCTTTGGTCATACCTAAGACTTTTCCCGCTTCGTGCTGTCCGATGGATACGTTCTTAATACCGCCTTCGATGATAACCGCAAAATAACATGCGTAGTTGATTACGAAGGCAAACAAAACAAAGCCGAATTGTAAATCCGCCATAGTGCGAAGGCCCAGCATGGATTGGAAATCCTTATTAGGAATGTCAAATACCATAGAAGGAATGAATGTAACCAATAAACACTGAAGCAGAAGCGGCGTTCCCCGAATGATCCAAATAAAAACCTTCGTTAAGAAACTAACCGGTTTAAATTTAACCATAGAGAGGAATGCCAACACAAATCCCAACGGGATTGCAAATACCAATGTCAGCGCAAAGAGCTTCAGTGTTACACTGAAGCCCTGGCAAAGATCAAAAATTACGCCCCAAAAATCCATAAATACCTAAATACTTTCTTCCTTATTCTTCGTCTGCCGCTACAATACCTTCACCGGCGGAGCCTTTTTCTACGGTAACGATTGCATCGGATGCTTTCTCTACAAACTCATCGTAGTTTGCAGCACTGTATTTCTCTGCGTCAGCCTTTGCAATGATTGCAACCTGTTTGTTAGCAAGGTAAGGAACAGAAATGGTCATAGCCTCTTCGCGCTCGTCCGTAATAGTCATACCGTTCCATACAAGGTCAATGGTTCCGTTCTCCAATAAAGCTTCCTTAGAGTTCCAGTCGATTACAATAAAGGTAACTTTCACTTCTGTCTCGTAAGTTGTGTTGAGGTATTTCACAACTGCTTCTGCAAGTTCAATATCGAAACCAATTAGCTCAGCATCTGCGCCGTCGCCATCTTTGTAGGCGATAGGAGCAAACAAGGTATAACCAATAATGAGTTCCTTATCCGCAACTACGTCGTTCCAAGAATTGTCTGTTGCGCTTGCGTAAGGATTCTGTGTATCAGCCTTTACCAAAAGCTCGGTGGTCAAACCGTACTTACCTGCAACGGTCTGATAATCGGTAGCAACCAAAGCGATCATGGCTTCGTTAATCTTGGACATCAAAGCTTCGTTGCCCTTCTTTGCAGCAATACCATATTGCTCTTCAGCAAAAACAACGTTCTCCAAAACTTGGTAATCCTTAAACTCTTCTGTTTGGTTCATATAGTAACCGGCCATAACGGAGTCGATTACGGCGATATCCGCATCGCCTTTCTTAAGACCATTCAAAGCGTCCAATTGAGAGGTTACGCCAAGAAGCTCTTTACCAAAGTTCAGTTTCTGCTCCCCGGAGCATCCTACCATGGATACGACCATAGCACAAACCATTGCAATTGCAAAAATCATGGATAATGTACGTTTCATTTAAAATAACTTCCTTTCAGTTTATATCCTCCGCAGAGCCTACCAACTCGTCACTTTCGCAATTTACTCTGCTAAAGTGGTAATATAATAGCATAATTCATTTAGGTTGTCAACTGTGTTTTTAGATTTTTTTGGGCGCGGGGCACATGCGTTCGATTGTGTTCATTTATGCCCCGGGCGGGGCACAGGGCGGGTAAAAAGTAAGTTTATGCCCCGGGATTTTCGAAGCACACCAACTCAAAACAAGGAAACGGGGCGCAGACGGGTAAAATATCAGATTTATATCCCATTTTACCGGCTAACCGAAAAAGAAACGGGGCACAAAGGAAAGATTTAAGTCATTTATGCCCCGAGCGGGGCACAGAGCAGGAAATTTTCCAGTCTATGCCCCGCGCCCAAAAAATTCTTCAATCAACGATTCCACCTTTGCAGAACTCAACGGCTTGTCTTGTTTTTCATACGTAGTAATAAGCTGATCGGACGGGATAATTCCTTGAGAAATGTAATATTTTAACTTTAAACTGACCTTATCCCTGTACGCCATCACATCCATCATTCCAAAATTCTCCCAATAGTATATCCTACCCGTTACAGGATGACGGATGGTGAAATCCGGATAAACCACATTCGGTCCTACTCGTAGCGCACACTCATAACGAAAAGGGATTTTATGTAAATGTAGTGCCAATGCAATCATGCTTTCCGACTTCGAGCGGACAAATTCGCCGGTACAGCACTGGTGAATCTTCCCCTCCGGATGAAAAGGATTTTTCTCATAAGGTGCACACATCCATGCCGACAGTTCTCCAGATATAGACCAATGTTCCGCCGACAGCAAGCGTACCAAACCCGGATTTTTATATAATTTTTCACTAAAATCAACAGGTTTTCGGCAATGCAAATAAGCTTGAATTGCTTTGCGCTCATTCTCCAAATCTTGTAAAGTCAATTGTTTTTGTGCTTTTTGTACCAACTGTTCAGCCAAAGCACGATTACATTTAGGAATATATGTTAATTTCCCTTCGTCTTTATGATACCATTTATCCCGGGTTCCGTTATTCGTACAAATCAATTTCCCCGCCGGAAAATGCTCCAACTCTTGTTGGATTTCTTCAATCTTCTGTTCTACGCGGGCATATGCTCGCTTCATGCTCTGATACACCAAATCTCCCCCTGTCACTTTCATTAAAACACGGGAAACGCAAAATGGCAACAAATTTCATTCTCCATTTTTCGTCATGTTTCGACGGGGAAATTGTTCTCGAATTTCAGAATTATCCAATCATGCCTTTGGCATCACTACCAGAGGTATATTGCATCTTTGTTTGATAATCAATTGACGCAGTAAGACGAATATCCCGAGAAGATGAACCAACATAGAAATCAAACTGTCCGTTCTCCACCACCCATTGATGCAAGGAGCTGTTAAAATATGCCAAATCGTCTTCTGTCATTTGGAATTCCACTTCTGCAGAAGTTCCTGCTTTCAAGAAGACTTTCCGGAACTGCTTCAGTTCCTTAATGCACCGCACCACATTTGCCTCCGGATCGCCCACGTAAACCTGTACCACCTCAGCGCCATCTCGGTCCCCTGTATTGGCGAGGGTAAAATGCAACTTGAGCGACACAGGATCTACTTGCAAATCTTTATATTCAAACGTCGTATAGGAAAGGCCGTGACCGAAGGGATAAGCAATCTCTTCAGGATGCCTGTCATAATACCGATATCCTACGTCAAAACGCTCCTTGTACTCCAAATAGCGACCATTTCCTGGATACTCCAAATCCCGACGCATGGTATTGGGGAACGTTTCAGAAAGTTTACCAGAAGGATTAACATTTCCGGAAAGAACACGGGCCACCGCACTGCCGCCGGCTTCGCCCCCAAACCACATCTCTACAACCGCATCTACACAAGCAAAATTCACGTCAAAAATCAGCGCACTGCCGTTTTGTAACACCACTGCAATCGGCAAGTTCAATTCTTTTGCAGCTCTCATAAATATGGAGTAATTGTGATTCATGTAGGCTGTACGACGGTCATATATTTCGGATTCATCAGAATCCATACCGCCGGCAAAGAACAACACAAGGTCACATCCCTTAATCTTCTCTTGGAAATCCGGTTGCATAGGAAACATCATCTCCTTGGAGAATTGATTCCGGTGGTACAAGTCGACGTACAGAAATTCCACGCCGGGAATCTCTGTTTGCAATGCATAAAAGGGTTTATCAACGTATTTGTCCGCAGGATGTACTTCGGAACTCCCCTGCCCGCCAATCATAGGATCCATAGCATAATCGCCCACAACAGCGACCTTCTTATATTTCTCTTTGGTAATAGGCAGCACGTTTCCTTCATTCTTCATCAGCACAATACAATCCTCCGCAATCTTCCGAGCCGCCTGGTGTTGTGCATTACGGTCATATTCAATTTCTGCAAAAGGCGCACGGTCAATTAACTGAAGCACACGGGTTACAGCACGATCAATGTCATCTATTGTCACCTTGCCTGCCTCTAACCCGGCTCTTAACTGCTCCACAATATCCACGTTAGTCGGCATCTGCAAATCACAACCGTTATGAATCGCACGAGAAATATCCTGCACAGCACCCCAGTCGGAAACCACTAAGCCAACGTATCCCCATTCATTCCGTAGAATATCCTGCTGTAGCATTGGGTTCTCCGAGCACCATACACCATTAATCTTGTTGTACGCACACATCACAGAATCAGGTTGCCCTTTCTTCACTGCAATCTCAAAAGACTTCAAATAAATTTCTCTTAAAGTCCGCTCGTCAATCTCTGCGCTCACGTAATAACGATACTCTTCTTGATTATTGACAGCAAAATGCTTGAGGCTCGCAGAAACGCCCTTCTCCTGTAAACCTTGAATATAGGCTGCCGCCATT
>JAZRHX010000241.1:0-2505 GCA_045644985.1 Clostridia bacterium
ACTTTCTATTATTCGGTCAATAATCGATACATTTCTTTCGCATCATCTTTCCGCACAGTTTCCGAAACGCGAAGAATTTCAAATTTCGTTTTGCGGTCACCAAACCCAATTTCCACAACGTCCCCTACGTGTACTTCCGCACTGGCCTTCGCAGGGCGGCCGTTTATGGTCACACGACCTGCATCACAAGCCTCATTGGCAACTGTGCGCCGTTTAATCACTCTGGAAACCTTTAAGAATTTATCAATTCTCATCCCAAAATCTCCTTATCTACATACGCTTTCAAAGCAAGTTCCGGGTCAATGCCGCTTCGTTCGCAAATTCGAGCCACCTCGTAGAGATAACGTCCGGCTTCCTCGGAACTGTAAAAAGCCTCCGGGACACCACTTGCGTGCGCGTTCTCCGCCCCCGGCTTATTCTTACGAATCTTCTTGGCCATCTTTGCGGCCCGCATCAAGGCAGGCAACACTTTCGGAATATCTTGCAATTCTTCTTCCAACGAATGAAAGCCTTTCTCCACCTGCTTCCGCTTGTCCCAGTTGTCTAAGACTTCCCCTGCGGTGTTGGCAACGTCCTCTCCGAACACGTGGGAATGACGAAACAACATCTTCCGCGTACACCCATCTGTGATATCCGTAAACTTAAACGCCCCTTCTTCTTCCGCAATGATGGAATGGAAAATCACTTGTAGCAACACGTCCCCCAATTCTTCGCAGAGTTTAGTATCGCTTTCTTTCTCAATAGCATCCACCGTTTCGTAGGCTTCTTCAATCATAGGTTTAATTAAGGAGGTATGGGTCTGTTCCCGATCCCAGGGACATCCACCGGGTGAACGAAGCAATTCGATCAAGCGGTATAAATCCTCAAAGGTATAAGGTTCATGCTTCCCTTTCTCCTGCCACTTTACCATAACCAAGAATTCCTTTCACAATTCGGTTGCGTTCAAAACGCCAATACTTTATAATAATAACACAGTTAAAGGCGGTTCACAACCGGAATTTACCTGGACTGTTCTTATGATAATACGGCGGTGTAACGAAATTATGGCAGAGATTAGGCAGTTTATGGCTATGGCCATAGAAGAATCAAAGAAAAGTTTACCGGAAGATATTCCGGTGGGCTGTGTGATTGTGAAAGACGGACAGGTCATTTCGAAAGGACACAACACCCGCGAACTGACCGATTGTGCCACGGGACACGCAGAAATCAATGCCATCGAGAACGCCTGCCGTGCCCTTGGGGATTGGCGTTTAGACGGTTGTTCGTTATATGTCACTTTAGAACCCTGCCCTATGTGCGCCGGCGCCATTCGAGGAACCCGATTGGATGCCGTATACTTTGGCGCCCCGGACTTAAACGAAGGGGCTTGCGGTTCTGTTTGGAACTTGCTTCCAGAAAGTGTCAAGGTATACCCCTTTATCCTAAAAGACGAATGTACCGCCATTTTACAAGAATTCTTCCAAGAACTCAGAAGGAGCAAATGATGACTGAAATTAAAAAAATTCAAAGTTTCACTGTAGACCACCGCATTATGGGACCCGGCCTGTACATTTCCATGACAGACGGTGACATTACCACCTACGACCTGCGTACCCGCAAGCCTAATACAGGCGACGTGATGGATAATGCCACCATGCACACTTTCGAGCATTTATTTGCTACGTATATCCGGAATTCCGAAATGGCGTCTTCCGTGGTATACTTCGGCCCCATGGGTTGTCAGACCGGCTTTTATTTATTGGTGCGGGGGGAAAATGGCCGATTGCCCGACAACGCCCGAGTCCTGGAAACCATTCGCTTGGTGCTTGAGCAAATTTTGCGTCACGAAGGCGAAGTGTTCGGCAAGAGCGATATTGAATGCGGAAACTACCGGAATTTAGATTTAGCCTTGGGACAGGCAGAGGCAGCCCGCTATTTAGCCGTGCTGGATGCTCGCCCCGTTACATTTGCATACCCTACAAAGGAGGACGTATAAGATGATTGGTATTATCGGTGCAATGGATGTGGAGATTGAAGCCATCCGGGCTTTGATCAAAGATCGAAAAGACGTGGTCATCAGTGGTGTCCGCTATTCAGAAGGGACCCTGAAAGGTGTTCCTTGCGTAGTGGCCGTGTGCGGCATTGGCAAAGTGTTTGCCGCCATTTGTGCGCAAACGATGATTCTAACTTGGAAACCGGATTTACTGCTCAACATCGGCGTTGCCGGCTCTCTTTCCACCGGTCTTTCCGTGGGCTCTATTGCAGTAGCTTCTTGCGTGGTACAACACGATATGGACACTTCCGTGCTGGGCGATCCTGTGGGACTGGTTTCCGGCATTAACGTAATTAAATTTCCTGCGGATGTGGATATTTCCGCCAAGCTTGCAGAGGCAGCGCTTGCTTGCGGTATTCCCATAGAGACCGGCGTTATCGTATCCGGGGACCAATTCATCGGCGACCGAGAGAAGAAAGAATGGCTCCGTTCCCAATTTGGCGCCATCGCCTGTGAAATGGAAGGTGCTGCCA
>JAZRHX010000242.1:0-5087 GCA_045644985.1 Clostridia bacterium
GGCATCTTTCAAGGTGGGCATAGAAACCTCTTTAACCTTCGCACCCAAAGATTCGTAGCGAATGGCCGCTTGCAAAGTCGCCTCCCGTACCTCTTTAGAAATACCGCCCTCTGCAGAAATAAACTCTTTAGGAAGTGCGATGGTCATGCCTTTAACGCCTTTCTCTAAATCCGTCAAACTGCTACACATATCCGTCTTTACGGAAGTTGCGTCGTGGGGGTCATAACCCCGAATGCCGTCAAATACGATGGCCGCATCCTCTACAGTCTTGGTAATGGGTCCGATTTGATCCAGCGATGAAGCAAAAGCCACCAAACCGTAACGGGAAACACTGCCGTAAGTGGGTTTCAAGCCAACCACGCCGCAGAAGGAAGCGGGCTGACGAATGGAACCACCGGTGTCGGAGCCCAAAGAATAGGGTGCCAAATCAGCGGCTACACAAGCCGCGCTACCGCCGGAACTACCCCCGGGAACGTGGGCGGTGTTTGCCGGGTTCTTGGTTTTCTTATAATAGGAATTCTCCGTGGTAGAGCCCATGGCAAATTCGTCCATATTGGTCTTACCCAGCATCACTACGTGTTGTGCATTTAATTTCTCCATAACCGTGGCATCAAAAGGCGGCACGTAGTTCTCTAACATCTTAGAGGCACACGTGGTGCGCACGCCTTTGGTGCTGATATTGTCTTTAATACCGGCAGGAATACCCGCAAGTACGGGAAGTTCTGCGCCGTTTACCCGAAGGGCATCGACTTCCTTTGCTTTCGCAATGGCTTCCTCCCCTGTTACGGTGATATACGCACCGATTTCAGGCTCTTTCACTTCAATATTCTTCAGATACGCCCGAGTGAGTTCTTCGGAAGAAACCTCTTTCCCCGAAAGCATCTTGCTTAATTCAGAAACGCTGTATTTCGTAAGTTCCATAGTGGGTTCCCTCCTTTACACTTCGCCCTTGACCGAAACGGTTACAAAACCGCCATCGGATGTGGGTGCATTCTTTAACATCAAATCTCTATCAAAAGGCGTAACTACTTCATCTTCCCGCATCACATTTCTTAAATCTGCAATGTGGGCAGTGGCCGCAACACCCTCTGCATTCAATTCACTTAAACGGTCTGCAAAAGCAATCATACCGTCCAAGTCTTTCTCAATGGCGGCTTCCTGCTCTTTGGTAAATTCCAACATGGCAAGTTTGGCCACACGGGCTGCAGAGACTTTAGCAGGTGCCTTTTTACCGCCTTCCACGGAAGTCACACCCTGCCCTGCCTCGACGGCGCCGGTACAGAGTTTCAGCACTTCCAACTGCTCCTGGTCTACAATGTTGGGGGCATCGGTCATCAAACAGGATGCATCCTTTACCTTGGGGAATGCAATAACGTCACGCAAGGAGTCTGCACCTACCATGAGCATGACCAAGCGGTCCAAACCAAATGCAAATCCACCATGAGGCGGTGTGCCGTAGCGAAATGCGTTAATTAAGAAACCAAAGCGGGACTGTGCTTCTTCATCCGAGAACCCAAGAGCCTTAAACATCAGTTCCTGCACGTCAGGACGGTGAATACGAATACTGCCGCTTCCCAATTCTACGCCGTTTAATACGAAGTCATACGCCTGTGCACGAACTCTGCCCGGATCGGAGAGCATATAGGGCAGGTCTTCTTCGTAAGGCATTGTGAAAGGATGGTGCTGGGCTACAAAACGGTTCTCTTCTTCGGAGTATTCGAACAAAGGGAAATCCGTAATAATACAGTATGCAAATTCATCTTTCTTCCGCAGGCCCAAAATCTCGGCAATATCCTGACGAAGGCCGCCCAGGGTGCGGTACACTGTCTTGGGTTTATCCGCGCAGAACAAAATGAAGTCGCCGGGTTTCGCCCCTACACGCTCTACGATAGCGTCCATTTCCGATTCTTTGAAATATTTAGAAAGAATGGAATAACGCTCACCATCGTCACGAATGGCAATCCAAGCCATACCGCCTGCACCGTAGCCTTGGGCTTTGGTGGTTAGGTTCTCAATGGTGGTACGGGTAAAAGTATTACCGCCCGGTACATTGATGGCTCTTACGATACCGCCTTTGTCGGTTACTTTTCTGAATACAGTGAAACTACAGGTTCTGGCAATATCGGTTAAGTCAATAATTTCCAAGCCAAAACGAATGTCCGGCTTATCGGAACCGAAACGGTCCATCGCCTCTTGCCAAGTATATCTGGGGAAAGGCTTTTGGATCAGGTCTTGAATGCTCTTGTTCTCCGGCATCATTTTACCGGAAACGTCTTTGAAAAGACCTTCTAAATGACGCAGTACGTCTTCCTGCTCAATGAAGGACATTTCCATATCCACCTGGGTAAATTCCGGCTGACGGTCGGCACGAAGGTCTTCGTCACGGAAGCAGCGGGCTACTTGGTAATATTTGTCTACACCGCCTACCATAAGCAATTGCTTGAACAACTGAGGAGACTGCGGGAGTGCGTACCAGTTACCGGGATGCACACGGCTGGGTACCAAATAGTCACGGGCACCCTCCGGTGTACTCTTGGTGAGCATAGGGGTTTCCACCTGAATGAAGCCTGCTCCATCCAAGTAATCTTCCGATACTTTCTGGAGTTTATGACGGAACTTTAAGTTATCCAGCATTTCCGGACGACGGATGTCCAAATAACGGTATTTCAAACGCAAATCCTCACGCACGTTTATGCCTTCTCCTAAATCATACGGAAGCGTGGTTGCCTGGGAAAGCAATTCAATATGGGACGCGGCTAATTCTACGGTACCGGTTGCAATCTTGGGGTTTACGGTCTCCGCATCCCGCAGGCGAACCGTTCCTTCTACCAAGATAACGGATTCATTTCTAAGGCCTTCTGCAATGGCAAATTCCTTACTGTCTGCAAAGTTGGCTACGTTGAATACCACCTGCAAGACACCTTCTCTGTCCCGAAGGTCAATAAAGACTACGCCACCCATATCGCGCTTGGTCTGTACCCAACCGCAAGCGGTGACTTGTTTCCCGATGTGCGTTTCCCGAACCAAACCACAATAACTTGTTCTTCTCATGAGATCCTCTCTTTCTTTTCTTATAAACAAAAAATCTTCCGTCCCGGCCGATTCTTTGCTTTAGAGTCGATCCTTGGGACGAAAGATTGATTTACTTCCGCGGTGCCACCCAAATTGACAGCCCGAAGGCCGCCCTTCTTTGTTGTTCCAATTATGCTGTTTGAACTCCCAGGCGTTCTTCCTGCTTCCTACTTCGCATCGCCCTCCCAGCCTGCGGGGCAACTCTCTGTGGCATTTCATGAAACAGTACTCTTCTGTTCAACATTCAAACATAGGTAGTATAGGAGATTTCCGGGGAAAAGTCAAGAAAATTCTACCATCGTGTGTTCGTCATCTCCTATAGAAGGTAGTATGCGCATTTTTACAAAAAAACTTCTGTTATTTCAGGATTTCTGCAGGACTTAAAGTAATTTTTTAAATTTACTTCCTAATGTCCATGTCGCCCGGTCAGATAGTAGAATGATTGTCCATTTAAAGAAGTACTTCTTTGTTTGTACCGTAGAAAATATCATTTCTATTGCTAATAAGTTCAAAAAACGATTCCAGCTTCATCCAGTAATCTGCACCGTAGTCCATTTCATAGGAATGTCCCCAAATATAAAATATTTTTGGTGTTTCAGTGGTTAATTCGATAAATTCCTGTCCCAAGGACATCATTTTATCAAAATCGAGGTGATATACCGTAGGGTTAAAGCGGAAAAGATTCTCTTGAACGTCAAATCGATCATTTGAAGTAATCGTACGGCTATATCGGACGCCGGTACTTTTCTTTATAAGTTCAGCTACGCGTTCATCGTTATTGACACCGCCACAAGGATACGCCATGCCTATTACTTCGTATCCTGCAAGTTCCGATAAGTTCTGTCGATCGATTTCAACTTGCCGAATGACTTCTTCGTCACCACACTGGGTAAGATTGGGATGCGTCAAGGTATGTACCGCAATCTCATGACCTTCATACACGCCTTTCACGTCATCCGGATGTATTTTATAATGGGCAATTCGCAACCCCTCTATGTCCAGAATCCCTTTACGGGCTAAAAGTTCCGAATTGAGATTAAACGTACATTTTAAACCATATTTATTTAATAATTCAATCAATCGAATATCTTGTGTCACGCCATCATCATAACTAAAAGTTATAGCTTTTTTTTGCCTTTGATCCCGAAAATACATACCTACACCTCCATTAAAACTCCAAAAAACGTCTCAATTCAAACAGTACCAGTTTCTTCAAATCCTCTACGTTTCCTTCGTTCTCAATTGTACAATCAGCCAGGTCACTGTATTCCCGGTTGGACATTTGGGCACCAATCCGTTTTGCCGCCTCCGCCTCGGAAATCATCATCCGTTTCATTAAGCGGCTAATGCGCAAATCGTCATTGGCAACCACCGCCCATACCGTGTTACAAGTATCAAAGAACCCCGTTTCAATGGGAATGGGCACGTCCAGCACCACAAACGGAATATCCCCCTGTTCCCGGTACCCTTCTACACGGCGCTTCATTTCCGCCGCCACATGCTGATGGACAATGCCATTCAGTGCCTGCATTTGTGCCTTATCGTTAAATACAATGGAGCCCAAAGCTTTGCGGTCCAGTTCTCCGTCTTCGCCCACGACGCCCTCTCCGAAATGCGCCACAATGGCATCATAAACAGGTTGACCCTTCTGCTGTAATTTCTTAGACACCACGTCCGCGTCAATAATCTTGCCGCCCTGTTCTTTCAAAATACGGCAAACCACTGTCTTACCTGTACCGCTTCCCCCTGTAACACCTAATATCTTCATGGTCAAACCTCCAAATCACTTACAATAATACCAACTGACTTCCGAATTAGAGACTTCCGCTTTCAAAGGCACCGCCATTTGGAAGGCATCTTCCATGGCCTTCTTCAAAAGCGCCTGTACCGCCTCCGCTTCCTCTTTGCGCGCATCAATCAGCAGTTCGTCGTGAACCTGCAAAATTAGTTTAGACTGAAAGCCCCCTTCTTTGAGCGCCTGCTCTGTACGCACCATGGCAAGTTTAATAATATCC
>JAZRHX010000243.1:0-3064 GCA_045644985.1 Clostridia bacterium
CACCGGTTTGAATATTCCCGCCGGCGGTAACGCGTTTTTGGTGTATGAGGCGACGATTACACGGTTTGCACCTTTAGGTACGGATGATTCTGTAGTGAACACCGTCACGGTAAGCGGCGGCAATATTCCCACACCGGTAACGGCAGAGGAAACCATTACACCGGAAGAAGAACCCAATTTGACCATTGCCAAAAGCATTGATCCGGTTCCCGTCAGCGAAGGCGACCGCGTCACGTATACCCTGGTGATTCAAAACTACGGGAATGCCCCGGCGGTGGCTACGGACAACGCGTCTGTAACGGATACTTTTACCCCTGTTTTGTCAGATATTGTAGTTACCTTTAACGGCGCGGTTTGGACGTCCGGTACCGATTATAACTATTCCGAGACCACCGGCGTATTTGTAACCGTTCCGGGACAAATCACGGTTCCGGCGGCTACGTACACCCAAGATCCTGTGACAGGAGAATGGACCGTAAGCCCCGGCGTCAGCACGTTGGTGGTGACAGGAACAATTTAGTTCTTATGTAGTAATTTATGATAAGTACACAGGCCCGGATTTCACCGGGGAGCACCTTTTATCCGGGTCTGTAATCGTACACTTCCACAATGGGAGGCTGCAGCAGTCCGGTGTCTTTCACTTGATACGTATACGTCCACGCATCCCCTTTGGTACGCCATGAAGCCGGCCCAAACCAAATACATTTCTCATCATTTAAGTGAAGTTGACCGAAAGAATTAAAACGGTTTCCGTAACATGTCAAAGATAATGTATGTTTTCCTGCCGAAATGCCGGAAACTTTCATACAATAGGGCGCATAAATAATTTCCCCGCAAATGGTATTATCCACAACGCAAGAAACCAAGGTGCCACCATAAGAAGGAATCCGAATCAAAAGATCAAAACGTGCATCTTCTTCGCTGGGAATGGTAAAATGCGTCTCATATATCACGTTCGCCCCGTAGAACGGATACCCTTGTTTGGTTAAAGAGCCAAACGTAAGATACTTCGGTTTTTCGGTAAGTATTTTATTTGTACCCTCCAGTCGCACACCGAAATCACCCAAGAGATAACACCATTCAACGGAGCTTTTATGGCGAACCGGCAAAGTAAGTTCCAGTACGTTCTCACCTTTCTGAATCGGCGGCAACAAAACCGTTTGGATAGAGCGATCTGTAAAATATCCGGTAATTTCACCGGAAACTTGCGTTCCATTCAAACAAATCTTGGTGCGTTCCGCTTCTTCTAACGCCAAACAGCATAGGTCTATGGTAATCTCGCTTTGGAACGTCATGCGTAAATACAACGTGTGTTCATACGGTTCTTCCGGCAGCATATATGGCTGGCAGGCACCGCGGTTTCCTCGTTCCGGCCACAACGCCTTATGGAATTGTTCATCAATACGCAGAAGTTCTTCTGCAGGTTGAACCAGTTCATCATCCCATGCATACTCTGCTATATCCAAAAGCAACACATTGGGTTCCGAAAGCGTATAGGTACACGGGGATTCTACTTCACAAATACTGCGCAGCTTTGCATCCATCTTCCATGGATTGTACGGATCTGAAACAATCTGCTTCACATGCTCCGTCTTGTTTAACCGAAGTAACAAACTGTCTTGTGCAAACAATACGGCCGCAATTTCAGTCCATACATTCCCTTCTTCGTCCTCCACGTGGGTATAGGAAATTGAATCAATCTGTCCGGTTTGTGTGTCGTAAAGTTCCGGTTGGAAAAGGCCTTGTACCTGAATCCGCAACGATTTAGAATCGATACAATCCGAATCGGATAACTTTCTGCCATGGGCCACAAACAACCAATAATCTTGTTGGATTTGTCTCAAATTATATAAGAATTCATTCGTCTGAATGCCATCTTCCCGTATAATCCGCACCTGTTGATACGGTTTCATGGATTGAAGAATCACCTGTTGCTCCATGGGAATTTTGTAAGAATTTGCAAACAAAGACGCTTCCAAACCATCATCCGGTACAGCATCTACCAATGTGGGAAGCGTTCCTGCAAACCAAACGGTGCCGCCGCGCCCTACATAATCTAATAAAATTTCTATCGTAGTACGGCGAAGTGTCTCACAGCCGGAAACAAGAACAGTTTTGTACCGCATCTGTCCCACTGAGAATCCATCCTCGGATACATGATACAATTCCGGCAAAGAGGCTTCCGAGATGAAATCAAAGTCCACGCTGCCAAATAACAACCAGTCCGTAAGCTGTTGGAAATGGCGTTCCAGCGATGCTTGCGCACCGGCATTTCCTGCTTTAGGTCCCCAATGCAGCCAATAACTCTCCACCGGATGAATGACCGCTACATTTACAACCGGGGTTCCTTCCGTCATCGCCAAATTCACACGGGCAAAATGATCTTCTATAAGCGCATATTTAGAATACCAAGGAGACTGATAATTAATAGATGCCGGATAATCCCGTTTGGCATCTCCATGCATAGATACCCATGCCAAATGAGGAACACGAATCGTTACACCCAATGCTGCTTGCCAATCTCCCTGTAGTTTGTGTCCACGAAAATCAAAATCCCAATTGGTCACGCCATACAGTTCAGATAAAACGTCTTTTCTTCCATACTGGTGGGCAGAAGAGCGAGCCTGCAGCACCGTTGTATACTCTCTCCAGTCACAAAGCATATCCACTCCCGGAATTTGAAAAGCCCCGTAGGCGCGCATGGCTTCTCCCACAAAAGCAGTTTGTGTCCACAGCGCTTGTTCTGCCATCATATGGCCGGAAAGCGCCACGTGGTGCGCTTCACACCACTGTCCAAGATTCTTTGCGAAAGCTTCCGTAAAACGGTTCGTTACGTGATCATGATACCGGTATCTTGCTACGGATATTTTACCGGCTGCAAGATCCCAAAATAATTCCGGCAACGTTTCCAGTATATCCTCCCCGTACGCCTGTGCATACGTTTCCGGAAGATCATACGTCCAAGGCATACAAACCGGACCATTGTCCAGTCCGGAATTCAGCCATTCCTTCTTAGCAAACTGGGGTTCGTCGGTAAAAATCGCAGGCACAACACCGCCGAAAT
>JAZRHX010000244.1:0-3238 GCA_045644985.1 Clostridia bacterium
CAGAGCCTTATATATGCTATTTCGAGGCAAATCCGGATATCGCTTCAAGATTGCGCGATCCAACAAAATGCCCTCCTCCATATTTTGAATTTCAAATTCAAACAAGCCGCATACACCCTTCCGGTTTTGTACAAAAAAGAACTGCCTCACTACTACTTTCTACAGCAGAATTAAGGCAGCTCTACAAAATCAATCAATAACAACCATTACTTATTTTCTTTATTTGTTGCAAATCCGGGGAAGTACAAATCTTCCAACATCTGGTTGAAAGTTTCCTGTGCACCATCCCATGCAGAAGCCTTTGCTTCGCAAACAACAACAATGAACCAATAGGGCTCGGGCGGAATGGTTACAAAGAAAGAACCTTTCCAATCTTCGCCATCCTTTACAAATGTATAATCTGCTTTACCCCATTGAATTTGGCTATAGAACACATTATCAGGTGTCTCAGATGTTAAGACGTAAGTATCTCTTGCTGTCTCTTCAAAGAAGATATCATTGAAAGGATAGTTGGATGCACCGGAATCAGCCATCAAGCTCTGCATATATCCGGAAATAACACCTGTAGTAGAATTGTTCTTGTACTTATAAATGGTGTAAACCATGTCATCGTTATTCTTGGGATAAACCTTTGTACAAAGCACACCTTCATGTCCGCCGTATACCATATCAAGTTCGCGAATCGGTGTGCTGTTCTCGCCCTGGGTATAGGTCCAGTCATCGGGATAACCTTGTTGGAAATAATAACGATCATTCACAATCTGATTCTCGAAGATACTCTCGTCTCCCTTTAGCGCTTTCTTAGAACTACATGCAAACATAGATACTGCAAGCACTGCAATTAATACAAGGGAAAGCGCAGTTCTGATTACTCTCTTCATATCCATAGAAATAAACCTCCGTAGTGTAAAATTAATTACATTTATATGTTTCCATTTTAACAAAACCAACTGTGCCAGTCAACCAATAAACTTCCAAAAATGGCAAAATCATTATTAACATATTGTTACCTTTATGACATTTTTCCAATCACGAACGAAATATCACGGTTTCCCAATATCTCGGTGCGCTAAGGAGACCGGTCTTTCCGGTCCTGAAAGTCGCTTGCAAATCTCATTGGAGATCGCCACGCTACGATGATGTCCACCGGTACAACCAATCGCAATAACCAAAACCTCTTTGCCTTCCTCTTGGTAATACGGTAACAAAAAACGCAATAAATCTTCCGTTTTATTCAAAAAAGTTTGTGCCGCCTCACTGCTGAGTACATACGAGCTAACAGCTTCGTCATTACCCGTAAGATTGCGAAGTTCCGCCACGTAATATGGATTGGGCAGAAAACGAACATCAAACATCAAATCCGCCTGTTCCGGCACACCATGCTTATACCCAAAAGAAATCACGTTTATTTTCATTCTGGAAGCAACATCCTCTTCCGAGAAAAGTTCATGAATATGTTTCTTCAATTCCCAAATAGACATATTCGTGGTATCAATTACAAAATCCGCATGATCGCGTAACCCGGAAACTAAGTCCCGTTCCCGACGGACTGCTGACATATTATCTCCGTCAACCGCCAAAGGATGCAACTTCTTATTCTGTTTATGGCGGCTAATCAGGACGTTATCTGCACAATCCAAAAACAAAATCTGTACAATAACCCCCATGGCTTTCATTTTATCTGTGAAAAGATATAAATCTTCCACAAAATCGCCGCCGCGTACATCCATTACCAGGGCAAACTTATGTAAATTCATTTCATTCTTCTCATAAAGTTCGCCAAATTTGGGAAGCAATAACGTAGGAATATTATCAATGCAAAAATATCCCAAATCCTCCATAAATTTTGTTGCCTGCGTTCGTCCTGCACCGGACATGCCTGTAATGATTACAAATTCCATCCGTCATCTTCCTTTATAATCCGTATTTCAGGTTCCAACCAAACACCGCTGTCTTCATGTACCTTTCGGCATACCGCATCCATCAGTTTTAACACATCCGAAGCGGTGGCTTTCCCCACGTTAACAATAAAACCACTGTGTTTCGGAGAAACCATAGCATCCCCTATACGTAAACCTTTTAGCCCGGATGCTTCAATCAAGCGCCCGGCAAAATCCCCTTTGGGCCGTTTAAATACACTGCCTGCACTGGGGTATTCCAGCGGCTGTTTGTCTCTTCTCCGGGCATTCAGTTCTTTCATACAATTTGCAATATTCTCCCGGCAATCCGTGACGTTTAGGGTAAAATATGCTCCTAACACAACCGTAGCTCTTTCTTGAAAGAAAGAATGTCTGTAGGAAAACTTTTGATCCTCCCCTGTACAAGTTTTGATGCAATCCCCACAGCCTGCTTTCAATACTTCCAAATCCAAATATTTTGTTCCCTGTACACATTGGGAAAGCTCCCCGCCGTAAGCCCCGGCATTCATTAGCACGCCACCGCCCACGCTTCCGGGGATCCCCGCCGCAAATTCCAAACCTGTCAGAAGATGATCACAAGCATATACCGCCGTCTTTGTCAAAGAGGTACCTGCTTTAGCATAAAAAGTAACCTGATTATCTTGCTCAGAAATCTTCTCAATACCGCTAAATTGTTCAGCCAATTGAATAATACAACCACGAAAACCGCCATCGTCAAACAAGAGATTGCTGCCGTTTCCAATAATCATACAAGGAATCTGTTCCTGCTTGCATAACTTAAGAACCTCGATAAGTTCTGTTTCGTCTTTTGGGGTAACAAAATAATCTGCAGGTCCGCCAATACGAAACGTAGAATGACGGCACAGCGGTTCATTCTGAAATAAATGGTCTTTATGTAAAATGGTTGAAAACAATTCTTCCATGGTCGCTCCTTTACTTCCACCGAAAATTAAGAATACGGATCTACTTTCACACTGCCGCCTTCCAAAGAACCACCTTCAAATACACGACGATTTAATTCTTTCGCCGCATTATATCCCATCATCTTTTGGCGATTGTTCATGGTTGCAACTTCCACAATAACCGCTAAGTTTCTTCCCGGCATTACCGGAACGGTCACGCAAGGAACTTGAATACCCAAAATATCCGTGTAGTGGTCATCCATACCCACCCGGTCATATTCCTTTCCTTCTACACGGTGCTCCAGTTCAATGACCAATTGGATATTCTCCGTAAGCTTGACTGCTCCCACACCGTATAAGCGTTTCACATCCACAAAACCTACCCCTCGAAGCTCAATCAAGTGTCGAATAATATCC
>JAZRHX010000245.1:0-1557 GCA_045644985.1 Clostridia bacterium
AGTCAACCGCCTTCTTTCCGGCCTTTACGGCAATTTCAACAGAGAAATCCATATCTTTCATTTGTTGTGCAACTTCTTGAATATCCGACTTGCCTTCTTGAAGGGTCTCAATAAACTGATCCTCCAGTTCTTGACCGCTGATTTCTACATCCTTTGGAATCATGGACGCAATAATTTCATTCTCGCTGTTACGAATGCCATTTACAACAGAATCCAAAATCGGAGCCAGCTTTCCATCGGTTGCAGCCACCAGCGCATCCGGCAGTTTCTTAACGTTATCACCATTTATAACAAAGGTTACGTAGCCGTTCTTGCTTACGAGCATACCGGCATTCTTCAAAGCAGTCTCCAAAATCCGAACCAGTTCCAATAAGCTTTGCTCCGGGATTGCTTCCGTAAGACCCTCTATCACTGCGGTCAGCATTTCCGGATTCATGGCGGAAATCATATTAAATGCATCTGCATTTTGAACTGCCATAGCTTCAGCAGCCGCACCGCTTCGCATATCAAAGCCACCGATAAATACCATAAGATCCATCATAGAAAGATAAGTATTTTGATAAGGCCACACCGGGAATGCCTGACCACCCATCAAAGGCGCCAGGATGTTGCCCATCCACGTATAAATCGATTTCGCATCAACAAACACATCGTCATCTGCAACAATAGCCGTGCAAGAGAGTGCATCTTTGCCTGTGCCCAGTTTCATTACAAACTGACCTTCTCCGTCTTTTGTAGCAACACCCTCCATGGACAAAGGAAGTTCTGCTGTCTTCTCATTCTTAATAAAAGGTGCTAACATAGAAAGCACAACGGGTGCGTTCTCACCCAGCAACTGACCCAATGCCACCTCAGATAACATCGGCTGATCAAAAGAAACGCCCAACGTAACGTTCACTTGGCATTTGGTAGCATCCGCATCACTTAATTTAGAGATATTATTCAGTGCATCTCCCAAATCAGAACCGCTCCCCTTCTTCGGCGTACAACCAAAGAAACAGGTAACCGTCATAACCAAAATCAGTAATATAGCAACAATCTTCTTCATCGCCAAGCACCATCCTCTTCTGTATTTATATAAGAATTATAACAACTTTATGTCAATCCGGCAACTATTTTCCAACTTCCAAATATCGGAATTCATTGTACGTAGGCTCCGGCAGAAATCCTCGGACAACGGTTCCATCTTGGGTGTACTCTTCCTGTTCAACTACACCTTCTTTATGCAAGCGCGCCAAAATTCCGCCTTTATCATAAGGAATCAAGAAACAATACCGTCGCAGAGTACGGGTAAAATATCGAATAATTTCTTCCCGAACATTTTCCAGACCCTCTCCCGTCTTTGCAGACGCAGAAAGCACCCTGCCGTAGCCTTTACGAATTTCCGGATTCACCGGCGCAAAGTCCCCTTGAATACGATCCACCTTGTTCAGCAGCAAATATCGAGGACGGTTGCCCGCACCAATTTCTTCCAAAATTTGTTCTACCACACGAATACAAGCCTCATAATCCGGCGCCGATACATCGACTACGTGAAGTAACAAGTCCGCATAAACC
>JAZRHX010000246.1:0-1547 GCA_045644985.1 Clostridia bacterium
GACCTTTGCTTTGTTGGATTAGTAGGTATGATCGATCCGGTTCGTCCTGAAGTGAAACCGGCAATTGATGAATGCCGCAGCGCCGGTATTCGCCCCATTATGATCACCGGTGACCACAAAGATACCGCGGTAGCGATTGCAATGCAGTTGGGCATTATTGAGTCGGCAGATCAAGCAATTACCGGTGCGGAACTGGATAAGATTTCCGATGAAGAATTTGGCACTGCTGTAGAGCAATTTTCGGTGTATGCCCGTGTTCAACCAGAGCATAAGACGCGTATTGTCAATGCGTGGCGGAAGAAGGGCATGGTTACGGCTATGACCGGTGACGGGGTAAATGATGCCCCTTCTATTAAGAATGCAGATATCGGTGTGGGTATGGGTATTACCGGCACGGACGTTACTAAGAACGTTGCAGATATGATTTTGGCAGATGATAATTTTGCTACCATCGTTTCAGCAGCAGGGGAAGGTCGTCGAATTTATGATAATATTCGCAAGGCTATCCAATTCCTGTTGGCATCCAATTTGTCGGAAGTACTTTCGATTTTCTTTGCAACACTTATTGGATTTACGATTTTCCAACCGGTACACTTGCTTTGGATTAACTTGATTACAGACTGTTTCCCCGCGCTTGCCTTGGGTATGGAGAAACCGGAAGCGGATATTATGAAGCGCAAACCTCGGGATGCGAAAGAGGGCATCTTTGCAGGAGGTTTAGGGTTTGCCGTTGCCTATCAAGGTTTCTTGGTAACGCTGATTACGATGGCTTCTTATGCAGTTGGCTATTTCTGGTTGGCAGAAGCACATCATGCGGAGGCGATTTTGGCAGGAACCTACTGGGCTGCAGAATTGGGAACCAGTATGGCATTCTTGACGTTATCGATGGCGGAAATCTTCCATGCGTTTAATATGCGTTCTCTCCACGGTTCTATCTTTAAGATGAAGAGCCAGAATAAGTGGTTGTGGGGTGCCGGTGTATTGTCTTTGATTCTCACCACAGTGGTAATTGAAGTGCCGTTCCTTGCCAATGCTTTCAATTTGGCCCATTTGGATTTAATGGAATATGGTATTGCCATGTTGCTTGCGATTTCTGTGATTCCTATTGTAGAGATTGTGAAGTTGGTGCAACGGAAGATGAAGAAAGCATAATTCTTCCTGTTCCTTTTTGACAAAGTTAGCTCCTTCGGGTACAATGAAACAACATTTTACCTGAAGGAGTTTTTTTATGCCCAAGTTGATTAGCGCAGATAGCATTACCATTCAAAAAGCGATTATTCATTTCCTGGATTTGAATACCACCGAAGCGGTGCTTTCCAATAAAACCACAGCCATTGATGACGATATTGACGATTATTTGAAGGCCCATATTGAGAAGGCTTATAACAGTGATGATATTAAGAAATGTGCGTTTGAACGGGAGGGATTTGTTTCTTCCAATCTGATGGATTTGCGCCATAATTTTGTGGCATTCTCCCAGGAACTGGCGGCGCGTTTCTTTGGTGTGATGCAGGATGCCGGCTCTATCCCCAGCGGTGACTTAATCG
>JAZRHX010000247.1:0-1259 GCA_045644985.1 Clostridia bacterium
TATCCACAGAGACGAAAAATAGATATCTGAAAGATATTATTGCTAAAATAGAGATAACTACTTTCCCTCTTCCGAAGCGAAATACAGGCTGTACTTTGAAGATAGATATTCTTCTTTAATTTACGCTTAGATGTGTACACCTTGCACGTCCCAGTTCGTGTGGCATAAGATGATGTACACAACTTAAACCCCTGTATTTATCAGTATTTCGACACAGACAATATACCAGAGGTAGCAAGCAAAATCAATATACAAAACAAAAAAATGGGGAGGCCGAAGCCTCCCCGTTCTGTTTATTCTGCTTTGGGTTTTTCGTAAGTAAGTGCCTGGGAACTATCACCGATGCCGGCGGTTGTAGGATCAATGAGAGCGTTCCACACGCTGACGATAACCGCTACCACAATGACCGGGTTCTTGATAGATTCCAGAATAACACCACCAAGAGCTGCCCAGGTAGTCATATCCTCCCAAGCCAAACCAAGGTTTGCAAGCATGGGCAGGATCACCGCCACGGCAACCTGCACCCAAAATACCGGATTCTTGAATCTTACTTTCCAATTGATTTTCATAGATAATCCTTCCTTTCCGGTAGCTCCATAACTTCACGATACAGAGCTGTCGCAACGTCATTTCCCTTTAACGCATGGTAGGCCTTGTATTCCCGTGTAAGGGCTTCTTTGGCGTAGACAGGGCAATACTCGGCACGTGTCCATTTCTCATGCTGACGGACGATCTCAGCCCTCAGAAGACACTGCAGACCATTCCGTATAGCTTTAAGTCCAGTGAACCACAGCATTATACTGCTAACCACAGAACCCATAGCAAAAGGAACAAGCCAGCTTACGATTTTCTCTAATATGTCCATTGGTATCATCCTCCATATTATAGCACCGCAAAAATTCCGTTGACCTTTCTTTGATCGTAGGTCTGTGATGCTGTATTCCAATATCCGCAGTAGTTTACGGTTAATGTATTATCTGTCGCAAGCGTAATGTATACGCAGAATATATCAATTCTTCCGCTTGCGTGTGGGTATCCACCAATGCCAGTAACAATATTACCCAAACGAGAGCAAGGTATATATACGTTCGCCGGGCTTACGCCGTCAGATATGGTAGGGCGCACATAATACAGGCGGTGTAAATCCGACTGATTCTGCATTTCAACGCTTTCACCATCACCCAGGCCCGCGGCCCCAGACTGCGCTTGGTAAATCTGCGTGAAATTTAGGCCGCCAGAATAAAATGGCACATTGAACC
>JAZRHX010000248.1:0-1279 GCA_045644985.1 Clostridia bacterium
CAAGGACTAATTCTTAATTGAATTATTCGGAATAAGCAAATAAATAAAACGAATCCCCATCGAGAAATCGGTGGGGATTTTCTATTTGTATTGCGGTTTTGTGTAAATGTGATATAATTTAATTAAGATGCTAAACTTTGCGAGGCGTATATAATGAATAATAAGATAATATCGGCACATGCTTTTTCTTCAAATAACAAACCAATGTTAGAAAAAGATAATAAATGCGGTTGTTTTTACTGCTTAAAAATATTTAATCCTTGTGAAATCTCAGAGTGGATATCCGACTCACACGGAACAGCTATTTGTCCCTATTGTGGTGTAGATTCTGTTATTGGAGAAAGTTCGAATTATCCTATAACAACAGATTTTTTGCAAGTAATGAAAAAATATTGGTTTTGACATTTTTGTGTCACTAAGACTGTAATGAATTTCTTGGCAAGGTTGAAAGGGTATTAGGTTCTCCTAACAAGTGGAAAATGTGCCGTACATTTTCCCTGCTTGTTATGGTATGAGACACAATTAAAAGAAGCACGAAATCTTCGTGCTTCTTTTTTACTGTCCTTTAGAGTACGACTCTTAAGACACGGCTTCTTTATTTATGCTTTCTTTCCTAATCTGCTCCAATATTTAAAGGTGATGGGCCACACCGCACCGGCAAAGGCGGTGAGCAGGAAATACCGCACACCGTCGGCAACGTATACGTCACCGATAAGGCTCTGCAACGGGGTTTTCAGCAGGCTCTTAATCAGTAGCACCGGGATAAGACCAACGGCGATTTTGAGGATCTGCGCCCACCATACTGCCTTGGTATTAAAGTGAGTGTATCCGGCATCCACCTCGTAGGTCAGCCACAGCGCCGCCAGGCATCCCAGCATTTTCCAGGCGTTTTTCATACCACTGTCGTAGTTGTGGAGGTCGATGTCCGCCGGGAAAGGATAGACGTACACAAATACCAAGAATCCAATGGTAGCGACGCACAGGACACCCATCAGTATCCGCATAATAGTGGGGTTATCCATCGCTTTGTTTATCAAGGGATACAGACCCAATACCAGCACGGTGGCTACCAGGGCGGAAACCCCTACGTCGGCGGGGGTGTGAACACCCAGCCACATGCGGGATAGAGGCACCAGTACGCACACCGTCAGGCAGAGAATTCGAATCCAGGCCTGCTTATTCCACCGGGCGATACTACCAAAGGTGCCCAGGGCAGACTGGGTATGACCGCTGGGGAAGGAATAGCCGGTGGCTTCTGCCCGGGCGGATTCCACAATGG
>JAZRHX010000249.1:0-1189 GCA_045644985.1 Clostridia bacterium
CACTTCTCCTACTACAATAATTGCCGGAGTCTCTACCCGTTCTTCCTCTGCCCGTTCCAATGGAGGAAGCAATTCCTTCGATCCCTCTTTCGCACGTACAATCAAAACCTCAGCCCCCGCCGTTGCTTCTTTTGCAATCTGTTCACCAAGCATTGCTGCATTAAACACCTTCGGCACAACATCCGCAATCAGGCCAACCCCCTTCAATTCTCTTGCAGTAGCACTGCCGATAGCCGCAACCTTCAAAACACAAGAACTCTTAAACAGACATCTCATATCCAAACCAAGCAGCGTAAGCTGTTCAAAAAATGTCCGTACGCCAATAGGACTGGAAAACACCAGCCATCGTTCTGTCGCTGTAGCCTTAATCACAGCCTCCCGTAGCACTTCATTCTGCTCTATCGGCTTTGTTACAATTGCAGGCACCTCCAACACTTGCGCCCCCTGCTCTCTAAGCCTTTTTGCCAGTTCTGAACTGTTTTGCTTCGGTCTGGTAATTAAAAACTGTCTGCCGCCCAGACCACGTTTTTTTGCCCAGGTAAATTTCTGTTCTAAGGCACACACTTCTCCTACTACAATAATTGCCGGAGTCTCTACCCGTTCTTCCTCTGCCCGTTCCACCAGATGAGCCAGATCCGAAACTATATTTTTCTGTCTTCCGGTTGTTCCTTTAGATAACACCGCTGCCGGCATATCCGTCCGCATCCCTGCCTCGGTTAATCCCTTACAGATTTCTGCCATTGAGGAAATTCCCATTAAAAAAACCAAAGTACCACCGGTACGAACCAACGCTTCGTAATCAATTCTGGAAACTCCATCCTTTCGCGCATGACCGGTAATGACATGGAACGACGAGGTATAATCCCTGTGTGTAATCGGTATTCCGGCATATGCCGCCACCGCCACTGCCGAAGTTATCCCCGGAACCACCTCAAACGGAATGTTGTTTTCCGCCAACAACTCCAGCTCTTCACCGCCTCTGCCAAATACAAACGGATCTCCACCCTTTAAACGCAGAACCTTTTTCCCAAGCTGTGCCTGCTCTAAGAGAATCCGATTGATTCCTTCCTGCGGTACTGCATGATTTCCGGAACGCTTTCCTACATAAATAAGCTCCTTTTCTCCCGGAATCAAGCTCATAATCTCCGTACTGATTAACGCATCATATACGATTACATCTGCTTCTTCC
>JAZRHX010000250.1:0-7185 GCA_045644985.1 Clostridia bacterium
CCGCTTGGCCTCCGACTTCGGCTTTCTTCGGAAGCACAACGCAAACGCAAGAAACAGTTGATGACGCTTTGCATCGGATGCGGTGTGTTTGTGTTGATGTTTTCTATTGTATTTATTCTGCTTGCCGGTATGCTGAACACACGTACCGTTTATAAAGGCATTACGTTAAATGGTCAGGCCGTCTCCGGTATGAATCAGGAAGAATTGCAGGAGTATATTTATACCCGATACGTGTTGCCCTTGGAGGATGCACAGGTAGTTCTGGAAATCGATGCACAGCGCAAGACTTATGATGCCAACTCTTTCTTAAAGACGCCGGATGTGCTTGCTTTGTCCAATGAAATTTACAATACGGGCAGACAAGGCAATTTGTTTGCACGATTATTCCGTATTTTTGAGCTTCGGGAAACCGCGAAGGATTTCAAAGTGTCTTATACAGTTCAACCGGAGAAGATGGAAGAAATCTTGGCCATGACAGAATCTCAACAATATATTACGAAATTAGAGCCGTCCTACGAGATTGACGAGGAACAGAAACGTATCGTGTTTACGTATGGTCGTGATGGCTTGGAAATTAATGAAGAGAGTTTAAAGGATACTTTTGATGCCTTTGAGGAGCAGTTGTGTTCCGTTTTTGCTGCCAATGAGACAAAACCCGGTGGCACCTATACGGTGAAGGCAGAACCTAAGAAGACAGAGTTCAGACGCATTTTGAAAGTGAATATTTTGAATGAATTAAAGCTGGGCTCCAAAGATGCAATCGTAAAGAAAACGTCTCCTAAGGACTATGAGATTATTCCCCAAGTGGTGGGTAAGGCGATTGATGAAACTTTATTGGACGAAGTATTGTCCCGTGTCAATGCGGGTACGGAACGGGAAGAAACACAAGAAGTGTTTGAGCTTCCGGACGACGTGGTGGTATATACAGAGGAATTTTACCGGAACGTCTTGTTCCGAGATGCACTGGGTGTGGGAACCAACGAGAATCCCGTGGATGATAACGGGATGGGAATGCTGGATGCTTCTAAGAAGCGTGCACAGAATATCGAACGGGTCGTAGAGGCTTTGAATGGCATTATTCTTCTTCCTGATGAGGAATTTGACTTCCGAGAGGTACTTGCAGGTATTCCCAATGCAGATTTTGTAGAGGCCTATGAGTCTTATTTGGGTTTTGAGGAGGCTGTTCTTGGTGGAGGCGTTTCTCAGGTTTCTTCTGCGCTGTACAGTGCAGCGTGTCTTGCGGATTTATCGGTGAGTGAGATTCATCACTATCCGTATATGCCCAATTTCGGTACCATTGGTTTTGATGCTTATATGAATATTTCCGGCGAAGAGAATTTCAAATTTATTAATACGTATGCATTCCCTATTCGCATTGTTGCTTCTTATAAGAATCGGCAGATTAAGGTGGAGATTGCGGGGACATTTTACCGGGAGAGCGATTTTGTGGATATTCCGGAGGATAAGATTCCTGTAACGATTCAGCCGGAGAGTCTAAAGCAACTTTCAGCGGATATTGTAAGCCGTGTAAACTTTAAAGTCGTTGAAGTTCAAGATCCTAATTTGCCGGAAGGTGCTGTGGTTGTAGAGGGTATCACCGGATATATTGTGGATTTATTCCTGACAACTATTGTCGATGAGACCGAAAGCAAACGCCCCCTTGCGCAGGTTACCTATAAAGTGCGGGATCAACAGGAAGTCGCCGGTAGGGCAGGTAATTGATTATGATTATACGGAAGAATGATGAGCTGACGTTTACAGCCCAAGAAATTAACGATACGGGAGATGGAATTGGACGCATTGACGGGTTCGTAGTTTTTGTTAAAGGTATGCTTCCCGGTGAGACCGGTCGTATCCGTATTATTAAGGTGAAGTCGTCTTACGCCATCGGCCGTTTACTTTCTTTAGAAGTGGTTTCTCCGGATCGTGTGGAGTCGTCTTGCTTGCCTTTTAAACAGGGCTGCGGTGGCTGTTCTTTCTGCCATTTGGCATATCCTGCTCAATTGACGATGAAGAGAACCCGCGTAATGGATTGTCTTACCCGCATTGGTGGGTTTGATTTATCCGCTGTCACTGTGGCGGACACTTTGGGTGAAGAACGTCCTTTCATGGGTCGAAATAAATCTGCGTACCCTTTTATGCTGGACGGGAAAGTGGTTCTGGCCGGCTTCTACGCGCGAAATTCTCACCGAGTTGTGCCTCTTCCGGATACGGCGTGTTGCCTTACGGAGAAGCCGGAAATGTTGTTGGTGCGAAAGAACGTGTGCCGCTTGGCTACGGAGTTGGGTTATTCTGTGTATGATGAAACTTCCGGACGTGGACTTCTGCGCCACTTGGTGGTGCGTTACAGTGAATATTCGGGAAAAGCCATGGTTATCCTGGTGCTGACCCAAAAGTCTTTGCCGCAGGAAGCAGATTTTGTTGCGGCATTGAAAGAAGCCTGTCCTTTTGTTTCTTCCATTTACGTGAACGTCAATACGCTTTCAAACAACGTGATCTTTGGACGGGTATTCCGTTTAGTGGATGGAGAGGAATATTTGCTGAACAAAATCGGAGAGAGCGTTTTCCGTATCTCTCCTGCATCCTTCTACCAAGTTAATTCCCGGCAAGTGGAGAAATTATATCGCACTGTTTATGAATATGCGGATTTGAAAGGCAACGAGAAGATTTTAGATTTGTATTGCGGCACCGGCACCATTGGACTATCGTTGCTAAAGGCGTATGAAACGGAGCATGGAACGTGTCAAGGTTTAACGCTTGCTGGAGTTGAAATTGTGGAAGACGCTGTGATAGATGCCAAAGAGAATGCCCGTATGAATCGCTTGGAACAAGCGGTGTTCTTGGCAGGGGATGCCCCGGAAGGTGCAGACTATTTACTTAGTCACGGTTACCGTCCGGATTTGGTGATTTTGGATCCACCGCGAAAAGGTTGCGACGAGGCTCTATTGGATACCATTTGTAGTTTAATGCCGCCGCGCATTGTGTACGTGTCTTGCGACCCTGCAACGCTGGCTCGAGATTTGAAGTTTTTATGCGAGAAAGGGTATTCTGTCTCTCGTGTGCAGCCCGTGGACATGTTCCCCATGAGCGGGCATTGTGAGTGCGTGGTAGCGCTAACAAGAGAAGGAGGTTAAATATGGGCTTTGATGAGAAATTTTTATGGGGTGCGGCAAGTGCGGCGCATCAAGTGGAAGGGGCATATTTAGAAGACGGGAAAGTCCTTGGAATCTGGGATGCGTTATATGAAGGACACGTAAGACGAAATGAAAATGCGCACGTTTCCTCCGACCATTATCACCACATGAAAGAAGACGTTTTGCTGATGAAGAAAATAGGATTAAAATCCTATCGTTTTTCTATCAGTTGGCCCAGAGTGATCACAAAGCGGGGCGTGGTAAATCAAAAGGGACTTGATTTTTACAATCAATTGGTAGATGAATTGCTGAAAAACGGCATTGAACCGATCGTAACTTTATATCATTGGAATCTGCCTATGTGGTCTTATCAATATGGCGGTTGAAAGAATGAGGAAATCGTGGAAGATTTTGCTTTCTATGCAAAAGTAATTGCAGAAGCTTTGTCGGATCGTGTTCAATATTTTATTACCATTAATGAACCACAGGTTTTCGTAGCCGGTGGATACGTATATGGCGTGCATGCACCCTTTGAACAGTGCCCAGAATTAGAAATGATCATTTCAAGAAACGTTATGTTGGCACACGGTCGCGCGGTACAAATACTCCGTCAATATGCGAAACAACCAATTTTAGTTGGTATGGCACCAACAGGAAGTGGTTTTACACCGGTGCATGATACTCCGGAAGACATTGAACAAGCCAGAATCGGAACGTTCAGTATGGAGACAAGATCCAATTCTAATATATGGTGGGCGGATCCAATTATTTTGGGTAACGTACCTGATGCGTTAAAGGCTGTTATTTCCGAGGAGGACATTGAAATTATTTGTCAGCCGTTAGATTTCTACGGGTTTAACGTATACAATTCTCAAAATTACGTGCGGCCGAACGGTGTGCATCAACCGGATATTTATCCGGGACTTGCAAGAACAGCAATGGATTGGCCGATTACACCGGAAGTTTTGTACTGGATGCCTAAATTCTTTTACGAACGTTACAAGTTACCTGTTATGATTACAGAAAATGGAATGGCGAATTTGGATTTTGTGATGGCAGACGGGGAGGTACATGACCCGCAACGGGTGGACTACGTGCAATGCCATTTAAAGAACTTAAAGAAAGCAATCGAGGAAGGAGTCCCTGTTCTTGGCTATCAATACTGGTCCATTATGGATAATTTTGAATGGGCTGAGGGGTTTGATAAGCGCTTTGGTTTGATTTACGTAGACTATCGTACAGGAGAACGCGTACTTAAAGATTCTGCCTATGCGTATAAGAAAATTATTGAAACAAATGGAAGAGAATTATAAAATTTAAGTCGCTATTTTCCATCGCGCATTACTGCCTTGACTTTTGGGCTTTTTCGCCGGGATTTCATTTGGTCAGTGATTTTTTGGGTCGGTTGTTTGCGCCTGTGGATGAACGAGAACAGATTCTTGCGTACTACGCAGACTGGGCAAATTTGGAGAGACATTATGACAACTGGGAAGATTGAACGTTCAAGATTTCTAATGATGAAAAACAAGTTATACAAAATTTTATAAGTATGGACGTTGCCTCTATGCCGCAAGAAAAAGTTACAGTAGAGGATGCCCGAAAATTTGAAATAGAGTTTATTTGCAAAGAGGGTATTATATCTGTAAAAAAGTTATTGGTTTTTGGTCTTAAACCATCGGGTGTACTACGTACTGGATTCTTGTTTTTCGGAAAACATCAGTGAGTATACCCTGATTGAATTGCCTGCTGAAACCGAAGCTGTTATGCTTCATATCCACCAAACAGGAGATTGAGGACTGTCTGTTGTCTTTTGAAGATTCTCCCCGTAGAAAAGTCCAAAATATCATAAAAAAAGCCTTTTTTTGTATTGCGCCCCCTAATCTTAAACTGCTATAATTCACCTATAGGAGGCGACTCATTATGGAACAGGAGAAGCAATGCAAATATTATGCCGAGGAAATCGAGAAGGATACGCGGTACAGACAAGAATACTTAGACGGTGCGAACCGTTTCTTCTATGAGCAGTACAACAAAGCTGCAGAAACCCGAGAACAATTTATTACGCCGGAACAATATAAAGCGAATCCGGAATTTTACAGAGAAGCCTTAAAGCAAATGCTGGGCTTCCCGCTGAATCTGCCCACTGAGACTCCTGAACTTGCCGAGAAGACCTTTGTCGCTCAAGATGGAGACGTGAACATTTACAGAATGCAATTTACGTTTTTTGGATATTTGAAGTTCTACGGAATCTATTTTGAGCGGGTGGACGCTACTAAAGACACGCCTTTCGTACTCAGTTTCCACGGCGGTGGTGGTACACCGGAGCTGGTAAGCAGTATCCATATTGATTCCGGTAACTACCTACACCAAACCAGACGGATGAATGAACGGGGTGCTAACGTTTTTGCACCGCAACTCTTGCTTTGGAATGTAGAAATGTACGGAAATCCCCATGAACGGATTCATTTGGACGGCAAGATGCGTCAGTTGGACGGCTCGCTGACTGCCTTGGAAGTTTATTTACTCATGGGCTGTATCAGTTATTTCGTTGAAGCAGGCATTGCACCGGAAGACCGAATCGGCGTGGTTGGTCTTTCCTACGGCGGTATGTACGCGATTCACTTAGCGGCGGTGGATCCCCGGATTAAGGCTTGCTATTCCTGCAGTTGGTTTAACCGTGCATTCGACCATTCTTGGGGCGATTGGAGTTACCAAAATGCCGCGAAAGAATTTACGTCTGTAGAAACAGCTGCGATGATTGCTCCTAGAGCTTTGTTTGTTGCAATGGGAGACAAGGACAACTTATTCGACAGCAAAGTAACGGAAGAAGAATATCAAAAGTTAGTTCCTTATTACCAAGTGTTTGGGGCGGAAGAACAGTGTAAACTTCGCATCTTCCCGGGTCTTCACGAACAAGACCACGAAGATTACGGCTTCGACTTCTTAATTGAACACCTGTAACAATCAATCGATTCTTTCAAAAATTAACGGCAATGCTTCCGGCTGCTCGTCCTGGATTTGGATGGCGGCAAGGAAGCATTTTTCCGCTTCCGATAAAATGCCGCTTTGATTTGTATGCAAATACGCCAGTACGTCTCCGCACGCCACAAAATCCTCGGTTTTCTTTTCCAAAACAATGCCTGCGGCAAAATCCACCGGGTCTTCTTTCTTTACCCGTCCTGCACCTAACAGCCCTGCACAAAGACCGATTTGCTCGGTGTCCATCTGCCCGACATAACCGGCGCGGTTTGCCTTTACCGCATAGACGGAAGATGCTACCGGGAACAGGGAAGGATTTAGCACCCAATCTACACGGCCTCCCTGTGCTTGAATCCACCGGGTAAACTTTTCAAAGGCGCGGCCATCCTCCAAACAAGCCGTTGCCATATCCAACGCCTTTTCAAAATCCATTTCTAAACCAAGACTGATCATGGCGGCCGCCAAATGCAAACAAAGAGAACGCAGTTCACCGCCGATTTCCCCACGTAGCACGCCAATGGCTTCAATTACTTCTAAAGAATTACCAATGTTATACCCCAAAGGAACGTCCATATTGGTGACAAAAGCCGCCATTTTACGCCCGCACGCTTTGCCAATGGCCACCATTTCCCGCGCCAGCACCCCGGCGGATTCGCTGTCTCGCATGAAAGCACCGCTACCGGTCTTCACATCCAGCACAATGGTCCGGCTGCCTGCTGCCAACTTCTTGCTCATAATGGAGGACACAATTAAAGGAATAGAGTCCACCGTGGCGGTCACGTCCCGAAGGGCGTACAATTTCTTATCCGCCGGTGTTAGATTCCCGGTTTGGCCGATTACCGCCAACCCCACTTCCTCCACTTGACGGAGAAATTCTTCTTGGGAGAGGCTGGAGCGGTATCCTTCAATGGACTCTAACTTATCCACGGTGCCACCGGTGTGCCCCAGGCCTCGACCGGACATCTTCGCCACTTTCAATCCGCAAGCAGCTACAATGGGTGCCACAATCAAGGTGGTCTTATCTCCAACGCCTCCGGTGGAATGTTTGTCGGCGGTAAGTGTGCCGAACATG
>JAZRHX010000251.1:0-2023 GCA_045644985.1 Clostridia bacterium
TAGATTGCATAAAATTCTGCACCTTTGCTCTTCTTAGACTTCTCGTCCAATGACATATATTGTTGTTTAATTTTGGCAGTAAAAGACATCGCACACCGCCTTTAGGGAAGAAGTGCCAATCGATGCATGGCACGGGTACAGGCGGTATACAATACAAAGCGTCCCTTCTCCGTCTCATAATAAGCATCTCCACTGTTCCAAACGATCACACCGTCAAATTCCAAACCTTTTGCTAAATAGATCGGTAAGAAATGGACCCGCATATCTTTCTCTATCGCTAAAGGAATTCGGGTCTTTGCAGCTAACGCCAGGGCCTCTTTACGGGTTCGGGTAAGCACGCCTAAAGATTCCATCCCTGAACGGTGCATGTCTTCAAGGACCGCAAGTAAATCCTGTGAACAAACTTTGGGTTCTTCACCCTTTCGAACTGATCCGTAATCCGCAGGATTTCTCCCCAAAATACCCGCAGCATAAGAAACTATTTCCCGAGTGGATCGATAATTCGTAGTCAATTCATACGTTCGCAGTGGACGCCTCGGCAGAATCCGACGAATATCTTCCACAAAACGACCGCTGTTCTCAAACACAAGTTGATCTCGATCTCCTACAAACATCATATCACAGCCGCGATAACGGTGACGAAGCACCTCTAAGAAAATAGGGGTGAAATCTTGTGCTTCATCACAAATTAAATAGAAGATGCTTCCGGGAATTTCCGGTTCTGCCAGCAACATATTCAGCACTGCTACAGCACAAGCGTCTTCAAATAAATCGCAACAAAAAGCAAGCGACGTGAAATCAATGCCTGTTTCCTTTTGGAACGCAGAATCATGATACATTCTTCGGTACAAAGCAGGCGCGGAAACGCCCAACATCATACCATTTAAAGATTGTAGAATAAATTCTTTATTCTCCTCTTTACGTACGTCATATCGACCGCAAATAAACTTTGTAATTTCCGCAGTACGGGACAAAAGCGGCGTTTCGCTGTATACACTGTAGAATAAATCTTGCAAAACCTCGGGTGCTACCGTACCTTCCATTTCTGCCGTTAAGCTTAAGGTTTCCGGCTCAAAAATATGCTTTCGCAAATACTGAGTATATTGAATGATTAAAGCACGAAAAGTTTCTTGGGATTTTGCTTCTCGGCAAATCCCCATAGCTTTGGTATAAATCGCCTCCGCTTCATCTTCTGCTGATTCCGCAGATTTCAAACCATATTCGCCAAGCATTTCCGCTTCCTCAAGTCGTGTTTTAAAAGGAAATGATTCAATTCCCGTAAGTCCTTCATAGACAACATCTTCCGGAAGTAGCGTGTGAATATTCTCCTCCCCTAAATCCGGAAGCACAGTGGAGATATATTCGGAGAAAGTATCGTTAGGGGAAATAATAGCAAGACCGGAATCTTTCATTCTCTCTCGGAATCCATATAAAATATAGGCTGCTTTATGAAGTGCCACAGAAGATTTGCCACTTCCTGCACATCCCGAAATTACCGTAATCCCTTCAATATGATCTCGAATAATCCGATGTTGCTCTTTTTGAAGTGTCTCAACAATTGCATGCATATGATCTCCTGCATGACGGCTTAAAGCTTCCGAAAGCATTTCATCATCGGAAGGCATAGCAATCTCCGTACATTTTTGCAAGACACCATCCTTAAAAATATAACGTCGTTTACAAGAAAGATATCCCGAAACACTTCCATCCGGTGCATCAAAAGAAGCATTCCCCGGTTCTGACTCATAATATAAAGAGGCAATAGGCGCGCGCCAGTCGAAAGTCAAAATCTCACCACTGTCCGGATTTCTCAACGTTTGAATGGACAAATAACATCGAAGAACGTCTTCCGAACCATCTCGGGGCGCAAATTCAAATCCCGCGAAATAAGGTTCTTGCAGTTGTTTCCCTAAACGAGCTAAATATGAAATAGAACGCAAATAATTCTGCGTATCCATTTCCTCCATACTAAGCAGATCATTCCGCTCGTCTTCTTTCAGTTCGGCAAAATAGTCCATGAAAT
>JAZRHX010000252.1:0-2116 GCA_045644985.1 Clostridia bacterium
CCCCCTCTTGCCACATGCGTCTCGTGGTGACAATCCGAACCGGACGTCATCGGTTTACCATAATGCCGGGCAAACTGTTTTGCCAGTTCGTTTCGAATAGGTTCATTGTTCCCATTATATACCTCGATGCCGAAAAGAAGCTCCGGATTCATCACAGTCATATTATTTCTGAAAGGATGGGCCTGTACGATACAAGCATCTTTAGGCAGAATTGCTTGCAATTCCCTTACATTTTTGAGCAGATGCAACTTAGGTGCTTCATAAAAGAATGTTTCAGTCACCCCGTACAGCAAATAATCATTTGCGCAGTCATCAAAACGGACTTCCGCTCCGGGAAGGACGGTAAAACCAATCTTCTCGCCCTCGTTCTTCGCAGCATAATACCCTCTAAGCCAACGATTGATATATTCTTGATGGGTTGCGCCCTGTAATTCTTTGGAGAACCATTCCCCGAAAAGCCCAAAATAATGGTCCGTTACCACGATTCCGGCATATCCGCGGTATGCATAGAGGCGTACCGCTTCCGCACCATCCAAATAAGCTGCTTTGTCACAGTTAGATGTATGTAAATGCAATTCGTACTTACCCATAGCATAGCTCTTTTCTAGTAAATTTACAACGTAATTATAATACGCAACTGAATGATTTTCAACATTGACACACAGTGTCTATATGTAGTATAATCTCGCCTGTACTGTAGATGTTGTCGTTTGATTGCAAGCATTCATAGGACTGCTTGTTTTTTTATATTCAACCTATGCAGTGTAGTATTTATTAAGGAGGTACCTGTCATGAACGGTACAGTGAAATGGTTCAATGCTGAGAAAGGCTACGGCTTTATCGCAAACGACGAAGGTGGAGATGACGTATTCGTACACTTCTCCGCAATCGTTTCCAACGGCGGTTTCCGCACACTGAACGAGGGCCAAAAGGTTTCTTTCGATATCGAAGAAGACCCGAAGAGCACCGGTAAGTTAAGAGCCGCAAACGTAAAGCCGCTGTAATATAGACTTTACAAAAGCAAGGGGCTGCCTCAAAACTACAGTAAAAAGTAGTTAAGCGGCAGCCCTTGTTTGTTTCAATCCTTTTATTTCTACTATATCAATACTTCAAGAAATTCGCCCGATGCTCAAACGTGCGCAAGCGATAGCCGCGGTTGTTTAGAAGGCGTCCCTTTAATGCGATCAATTCCGGGGAAACACCAAATTCCCGTGCCAGACAATGAATATCTAAACCGCCTTGGGCAAGATCAATAAATTCTTTGTCTTCAATGAGTACAGTGGCAGCAAACACGTTAGCCTCATATTCAGGCTTGCTGGTAAAGTCATGCAGTTCACTGTCGTGAATGAAATTATATTTCGCCATCTCCTGATGCAACTGGTCATGTCCCAATTCATGAGCACAAACCATCCGTTTCATCTGTTCATCTAAATTGCTATTCAAAACGATGTATCGGTTTCGTTTGATGTATACGTACATACCCTTTAGGGAGCCGATATCGTCCACCTGTACCTTCACACCTAAACAAGAACAAAGTTCAAATGGGTCTCTTGTATAGTATTTTCTTACCAATGCCTTGGCTTGTCTTTCTATATAATCACTTGCCACAATCATACACCTCCGCAAACAACGTCGCGGCCTTTCTCTTTCGTATTCCGTCTTTATCGTTTTGCTCTTGCGCGGTTGCTTTCCTTAGCATCCCAATAAAGTTCATTGAGTTTCCGCATCACCTTATCTTTGTCTTCTTCGCTGAGTTCGCCGCCGGCAAACATAGCTCTGGCATTCGTAAGCAATGCCTGTACGTCTTGTGCCGCCCGAAGACCACCTCTCTCATGGGCGTCCTGAATATAACGGTCCTCGTCGGACATTAAATAATCCACGCTGACATCAAACTCCTGGGCAAGTCGTGCCAGAATCTCCGTCTGCTTCGGATAACAACGACCTTGTTCATAGTTAATCAGCGTGCGCTTCGTCACGTCTACTTTCTGTGCAAGTTGCTCCTGGGTATATCCTCTTTCCAAACGCAACGCTTTCAATTTCTCTCCAAACAGCATACTGCCGCCTCCCTTGATCTTTTGTAAACCGCGAAAGTGAAACAACTTTCACATTTATATTA
>JAZRHX010000253.1:0-7624 GCA_045644985.1 Clostridia bacterium
ACTGCCGCAACAGGTATGGATGCATTGACGCACGCCATCGAGGGCTACATTACCAAGGGCGCATGGGAAATGAGTGATATGTTCCATATCAAGGCTATCGAAATCATAGCAAAAAGCCTGCGCGGTGCAGTTGATAACACCGACGAGGGACGTCTTGGCATGGCTCTCGGCCAGTACATTGCCGGTATGGGCTTCTCTAACGTTGGTTTGGGTATTGTACACTCTATGGCACACCCCTTGGGCGCTTTATATGATACGCCCCACGGTATTGCCAATGCGATCATCCTGCCCACAGTAATGGAATACAACGCAGAAGCCACCGGCGATAAGTATAAATATATCGCACAGGCAATGGGCGTTTCCGGCGTAGAGAATATGACGCAAGCGGAATATCGCAAGGCTGCCATTGATGCTGTAAAACAGTTGTCTTTAGACGTGGGTATCCCTGCGGATTTGAAAGACATTGTGAAGAAAGAGGACGTTCCTTTCCTTGCCCAGTCTGCTTATGACGACGCTTGCCGCCCCGGCAACCCAAAAGAGACCAGCGTTGCGGACATTACGGCTTTGTATGAATCTTTGTTATAAGAAAATATGTGAATATTGCAAAAAGCCGCCTCGTACGAGGTGGCTTTTTGTGTGTCTGATTTTTAGGATACCGTTTGATTAAGCGGCTGGGCATAGCAAGTCGTTTTTGTGGTTCGTATGCCCAGCTCAAATGCATCCATCACTTTTACAAAATAGGATTACAGATTTACTTACAAATTCAATAATCTTTTGATTTCCGCAACCAATAAATTCGCATTCTTCTCATGAGCAGAAACCACCGGGTGACCTACACCACCTTGATTATTGGGTTTGAGTTTTGTATACGCATAGAAACCTTTGCTACTACCCCCGGCTTCTTTCACGGCCGCCTCTACAACCGGTGCACCGGAAGTGTCCATAGCACCGTAAACCCACAAAATTTTCGCATTTGGATTCTTAGAACGAACTAATTTCAGTAAATCCACAAAACCCTTCTGGACTGCCGCGGCACCGGTGGTAGCCGGACAACCAAGATCATTTGTACCTAAATTAATAACGATTAAATCAGGTTGGCGAGCGAAATTCCAAGATGTATGTTTATCCGTTTGATAACAGGTTTCCGTATAAGTTTGAAGCATGGTATGCGGCTGCCATCCAACGGAAGCACCAATTCCCTGTTGAGCAACAATACTGTAATCCGCCCCTAATTTCTTTGCCGTTAAATAAGCATACGCTTGGGTGCCATCTTGGTAACAGGACGAAGCAGCTTCTTTAGATGGCTTTACGTCACCAATCAAATTGGGATATAAATTTCCGTATCCGGTAGTAATAGAATCACCGATAAATTCAATATACAATTTACTATTGGCAGGTTTCTTACCCAAGGTGCCCTGTAAAGTAACAGAATTCACATAGAGCACACCTTTCTCAGCCTCATTCTGCCGTTCAATTTTGAAAGTATGGGTTCCCGCCTTCAAATTTTCTGCAAGTACAAAATCCAGTTCCGTACGAATACCGCTTGCACTTCTAGATGGTAACAGCTTCCCATCCACGTAGAAATTCACGTAAATAATCGGCGCCGTTGCCGTGCCTTTAGGAATTCCACACAAATTAATAGACACGGTTCCTTCACATCGCGCCGTAAACTCAATAGAAGACGCCGTATAATCCAAAGATATGCCTCTACGTTCCTGTTTTCTTCGATTTAGATAATCGTACACCAACACTCGCCCTTGAACTTTTGATGCTGCATATAGTGTATCCGCATCATAAGTGGTTGCTTGAACGACCGTCCCGGTGCCTGTGGCGGAAGGTATAGGAGACGTCCCCTGCGTAGGGGAATGGGTGGATCTCGGTGTAGATTCCACAGTAGGTGTAGGTTCAGCAGAAGAAGTACCTCCCGGGGTTTCTTTTGGTACCGGTTCACGAGAATCTGCGCAGGCAAAACAGCTTACGCACATAGCGCCAATTAGCAAGAACAAAATAATTATCTTGTACATGAAAAACCTCCAAATTCAATCAGCACTGTTCAATGAATCGAATAAAGAATTCGATATTACGATACAGCGTGTCCAAGCGAATACGTTCATTGTTACCATGGATACTTGCCCGTTCCTCCGCAGTTAAATCCATTCCGGAGAAACGATAAATACACTTACAAAAATGATTATAATTGTGGCTGTCCGAGCACTGAAGCATTAAGTACGGCGAAACAACGCACCCTTTCCACGTTGTGCCAATTGCGCTGGTCAAATTCTCCCAAACAGGACCTTTCGTAAGTGATGGGGCACAAGCATTATGTCCGTCAATGAAATCAATTTTGACGTTAGGATCCTTTACCATCTTCTTAAGAAGCGCAATAACATAACGCATATTATCTTCGGGAATCAGACGAGTATTCGCAATAATCCTTGCTTGAGTAGGAATCACGTTGACTGCATTAGAGCCCTCCATCGTGGTAAATGCCATTGTACTGCGCACCAAGGCATTGAGCTCGCCGCCTTTTTTCTTGCAGATAATATTAATAAACGGTTTAAAGAACCAAATATTTGCAAAGAACAATTTATATTTAAAAGGCGCATAGCGACCCAGCGTATCAAACATCTTAGATACCGGAGGCGTAATGCACATAGGAAGCTGACGCTTAATAACTTTGCTGCACGCTTTGATTAACCGTTCTGCAGGCGTGTTGGGTTTAGGCGTAGAGGCATGCCCTCCTTCGGAGGTCGCGCTGAATTCCACATTCATAAGACCTTTCTCGGAAATTCCAATTAAACCGCATGGCTGTGTCACACCGGGGAAGACATTCTCTACCACTGCGCCGCCTTCATCCAATACAAATTCCGGCAAATAACCACACTCCGAAATACGAATCATGATATTCGAAGCACCGGGACCATTGATTTCTTCGCCTCCCGAGAAGGATAAGTATAAAGTACGCTCCGGTTGGAATCCCTGTGCAATTAAGTGGTCCACTGCAAATAAGACACCGTTAAACGTAATCTTTGTATCTAAGGTCCCCCGACCCCACATAACACCATCTTCAATAATTCCCTCAAAAGGAGGCTTCTCCCAGCCCGCTTCATCTACGGGCACCACATCATAGTGCGCCATCAATACGCCGTAGTGCTCAACCGATTGTTTGCCTTTCCAGCAAAACAGCAAGCCCCGTCCGTCTATTTGTTCAAACGTACAAGTTTCAAATACATGGGGGTATAACTTGGGCAGTAAATCAATCAATTTTTGAAATTCCGCATCATCTTCTAATGCAGCATCCCGATAGGAAACCGTCTTGCAACGTACCAACTGCTGCAAATTCGATACAGCGGCTTCCCGATCAAACGTGATTTCTTTATTGGATATTTTCGGTCCTTTCTTTGGAAAGAAGAATAGCGCCCGCAGAAAAATAATACAGAGTATCCCAAGGATTATAAACAACAGTAAATACAGAAAAAACATACCTTATAACCATCCTTTCTTATACATAACTCTAGCGACCACCACGGTAAACACAACACCCACCGGCACCATAATGCCCACAGTTCCCGCATTTAACCCAGGGACAAATATAAACAAAATCAACATCAGCACAATAGGCGCAATAGATAATTTCGCATTTTTAGAAATAAATACCACTGCCAATCCACCAAACAATGCCGGAAGAATCATATCAAAAGCAGGCTTCAAAACCTCCGACTCCAAAATCGGCGTTAGGGGCACAATACAAACTACACCGATAACAATAATTAAAATGGTTACAATACTGGAAACTGCAATAGCAATCGTGGAAATAACCTCTCCTTCTTCACTATTAGACTTCACCTTTGCCCGTTCCATAGCATCAATAGCGCAGGGTAATTTCAAATTAGAAATGTTTCCGGTAACAAAGGACAGGTAGGTACCACCGGCACCCAGCATAGGAACGTATGTAAAAATTTCTACAATCCCTACTGCCCAATACATAGGCGCTGTCGCCAAGATTCCCTTTACCAGCACTGTATAATTTGGTTGTGTTTGAAAGATCAAGCAAACTGCAAAAGGAAATAAAAGAATAATCAAACCCACGATGATGCCCCAAATGCGACCGTCGCGATGCACGCTGTCCATATAAGAAAGACTCTGTTCTTGCTTCATACATCTACCTCCTTATCCTAACCAGCTGCTCAAGGGAATTGCGGAAGCCATCGCCAACACAAGGCTTGCAGGCAATGCATAGTCTTCTAACCATCTGGCCTTTAACTTCTTGGAAAGCAAACCACACGCTACCATAACCAACGCAGAAACCAACATGACGAGAACGGGAATCAACCCCTTCGTCTCTCCGTGAAATACACCGCTAACATCACAAAATACGTAACCCAAGAAAGCGGAAATCATACCCAAAAACATGGCATTATTAAAAAGTTCTCCCCACTTCTTGTCCCGCATGCCAATTTTCATCATACCACCTTGAATCTTTTTGGTCACAAACGGCACCAGAATTAATCCGGCCGCAATACCAATGGTCATTACCCAAAGAACCGTTACGTAAATGGAAGGATCTGCAATAGTTTCACTTCCCGAAAGTCCTGCAGCAGTTAAAGCATTCTGTGCAGCTACATTCTCATAGGTAATAGAACCAATGACCGAAAGTCGCAACCACGGAAGTGCAATGCCCAACGCCTTTGAAAGAACAACCACGCCCACCAGTATGGAAACTGCCGGCGCAATGGTAAAAACAGCTGAAGAAGAAACCGTCTTCTTGATCGTATCCGATCCAATCCCCAATTCCTTCGCTCTCCGAATTGCTTTAACTAAGAAGTATACAGATTGCCCCAATACAACGGCAATAATAACGCCTACAATTACAAACAAAATCGGATGATTGACGCTAAATTCCAACAAAATCACCTCTCCCATTAACACTGTGTACAAAGTATCACAAAACAATTAATTCCGCAACTGCGCGCTTATCTTTCCAATGTGGTAAAAATGCAGCACACGCTCGTGCAAGAACAAAAAAGTACTATTTGTCTCGAAGTCCTTTTCATTGTGACGCAAATAGCCTTTGTCAAATTAATTCTTTTCTACAATATCGCCGGAAACAAAGAACGATTCACCAGATGTCTGTACTACCAAATGACCTTCACCATTCACAGAAAGCTGTAGTTCCAATCCACCTGTTATTACAATAAAGCCATCCGTAATTGAGTAGGTCCCTCCGCCACCTGCACCGCCGCTCTCATAATAAGTAACCCCTTCCAATACAATAGGCTCACCTACGCCATAATTTTCTGTGCTGTAAAGTTTCTCCGTATAGGAATATTCGCCGTCCGCTTTAAAGGTGATGGCATATCCTAATACGGTTTCATCTGCTTGTTTCTTATAAAGTACGTATTTACTGCCCAGCTGAACATCCGGAGCTTTCGGCGTATCGGGCGTAGGGGTAGGTACAGACGTAGGCGTACTTGAGGGCAATTGTGTCCCTTGCGGTGTACCATTCAACTCTGTTTCAGGAATTGTCTCTCCCTTTACAATCAATTGAATCGTTGCTTCAATTTCCAGACTTTCTAAAGTTTCCTTTGCAGCTGTGTTCGCGCTTTGCAACAATTGTTCCGGTACAGTTTGCTGCTTGTTCTCAAGAACTTGAATCGTTACTTCTTTATTCTCCGTAAAATATCCGTCAGATACTGCGGTTTCAACAATGCGATTCACGCCCGCATTTAAATCGACGCCGATCAATTCCGTTTCGATTTTCTCATAGCTATCCTTCGCATCCTGATTCACGTATTCAACCGCCAAGATAACGTTCTCCCCATTTAAATAAAGATTAATCGTGGGATTAATAGACACCTGCACTACAGAAGTATATGCAGCAGGAACCTGGAAAGTCGGCACCTCGGAAGGATCCGATACTTGCGGTACATCTGCACAACCTGCAAAGACGCACGCCATACAAAGGCATAGACAAAACATTAAAACAACAGATATAAACTTCTTCATACAAAACCTCGGCGAAATAAATTTTATATACCAACGCTATTATAACACATCGGTACATATTTTCATAGAAGAAATACTGCTAAGAGAATGTATTTTTCTTTTTTAGATCCTAGGCTTAGGGCAAAAATTCAAAAAAGCAGGGCTGTATGCCCCGCTTTCTGCTTTATCTGCTCATAAAATAAGGACCGCAAAGATCTTGCTCATGGGTTTTAATATAGGTCCATGAATAATCCTTGGCCATTACATACAGCTCCGTTATTTGATCATCAATATTTTCTGCGGTTTCATATGCTTCCAATAATATATCCGTCACACCATTAGGCCCGAACACATCACAGAAAACACATGCGGATTTATCCGTATGGTTATAGGCTTGGCGCGCAGCATCACCCATTAAAAAATCATCACGGTTCAGTAAATCAAAAGAAAAAACGTGCCAGATATATTGATCTTTTACATATTTGTCTATTTTCTTCTTCTCCACATCAGCCGCAAAATGTCGCAACCACTGACAAATAAATTTTGTTTTAGACAAAATGGATTTGGGCATTTCAAATCAGTCCTTTCCTCCAAGCAAAAAGGCTACCTCAAGACTGCGATGCAAATGCAGCTTCGACGTAGCCTTGTTTGAATGATCCAACCAATCTTATCCTAACTTGGGTAAGCTTGCAGCCGCAACAGACTGACCCACACGGCGAGAATTCTCGTCCGGAATATGTAACCGAATCTTTGCTGAAAGCTCAGGGAACTCCTTGTCCAAAACTTCCTGCGCGCGCTCCAAAAGAATCACACCGCCTTCGCCGGAAGTAACACGGCCCATAATGAGTACGTGCTTAATATCATAGAATTCAGCATAGTAAGCAATTGCGTAGCCAAAATAAGCGCCGATGGTATCATAGATGGCAGCCGCACGGGGATCGCCGTCTTTCATCAAACCTTGAACCACTTTCAGCTTCTCCGCAGGAGAAAGGTTCTCATCAAGCTCGATTCCGGCAAAGGGCGCAAGCTTGATGACGCCGTCTTGAGAGAAGTATTTTACGCCGCAACCGTAGTCCCCGGACCATTCGTCCACCATAGCCTCCTGGCAATAATCCACGGGCACGAAAGCAAGCTCATTGAGCCAGCCCGTAATGTTGCCTTGCGGATCCACGTAGCCGCCCGCTTCACTGGTCCCCATGGCGATACCCAATACGGAATCGTCATTCAAATCCATGGCGCCTGCAAGAGCGGTTACGTCGCCGTCGTTGGCAACTTCAATGGGAATATTCTCTCCGATTTCTTTTGCAACGTCTAAGTACATATTCTTAACGGTCTTCTCAAATTCCTCATCACTTACCTTCAAGAACAACGATGCAACCATAATGCGATTATCAATATAAACACCTGCGCTGGACACGCCGATGGCATCTACCCGAGGCATATGAGAAGCGGCGGTCTTCATCGCATCTTTAATTCCCTCATAATGGTAATTAGGATCGGAATTGATCTTCGGGAACCAAACAACCTCTTCGGAGTACACGGTCTCACCATTAACAACGGCACTGACTTTCCTATCGCTACCGCCTGCGTCAAAACCGATACGGCATCCATCAAGATGACCGCCAACTCTCTTGGGAGA
>JAZRHX010000254.1:0-7770 GCA_045644985.1 Clostridia bacterium
GATTTTATAATAAAATTCGATCCGGCGTACGTGTTGTATTTTTGTTCGGAACTGTTGCCGGCGCGTTGGCTTGGTTTAATTGGTTATTAAAAAATGGAGAGAATCAACATTCTCTTCAATATTGGCATTTGCTTTTGCTTGCTTTTGTTTTTGTGCTGGCAATTGTTATTGACACGTACCTGAAGCATTTGGAGGTTCAAGATGCTTTTTATATTTCAATTTTGGATAATGGTCGTGCCGGGTGTGCCGTGACTAAGTTGTTGACAGGTTTGGCTGCCATTGCGGTTGCAATCTGCAAATTGGGATTATATGATGCAAAGGCCGTGCTTCAATACATATATATTGGAATTTTTTATTACGTTCTGGTGATGCTACTGTTGTCGTTTGCGGTTCGCACAATTCGAAAGGAACTTTCGGATGAGCCCGGAATTGTCCTTCCCCTTCCTTTTTTGTATAAAGCCTCAAAGGATTTATCGCTTGTTTCATTCTTGGAGGAGAATACCGGTATTACTTTACGTAGTTTGTGGAGTATTAAGTTTATTAAGAAGATGCTTCCTATCGCTTTCTTCTCTGCACTTTTTTTGTTTTGGATATCCACCGGTATTGTCTACGTGGAGTCTTACCAAGAAGCAGCTGTATACCGTTTTGGCAATTTACAAGAAGAGGTGCTGAAGCCGGGTTTGCATATGACGCTACCGTATCCCTTTGAGAAGATAAAAGTCTATGATACACGCACAATTCGAAAGATTACTATAGGGTATCGGTCGGAAGTGAATGAGGATAATCTTTGGACGGAAGCTCACGGAGACAGTGAATATAAGCTGTTGTTGGGGAGTGGCAATGAGCTGGTGTCTATTAATCTTCGTATTGAGTACAGAATTGCGGATTTGCAGGCTTTTCTACGCCATGCTTCAGAGCCGGAACGGATTTTAGAAGCAAAGGCGTATGAATTGGCAACGGACCGTACTATGAGCCAAAACCTAACCAACATGTTGTCCATTAATCGTGAGGAGTTTGCTGTGAATTTCCGAAAGGATTTGGAAGCGATGGTGGCGCAGTCCAATACGGGCTTGGAAGTTGTAAACGTTGTTATGGAGAGTATTCATCCGCCGGTGGAGGTTGCCTCTGTATACCAGCGTTTAATCGGTGCGCAAAATGAAGCGGAGGAATTAATTCTAAATGCTGAAGCTACTGCGGCAGTTGCCTTATTCCGGGCTCAATCATACGGTAAGATTACGATTGATGATGCCTACATGGATTATTATAAACGTGTTGCTGCGGCTCGTACGGAATTGTCGGAATTTATGGCGTCTGTAGAGGCGTATTCCGAGTATCCCGATGCCTATGTATATTATAAATATTTAAACGCACTCTGTTCTACGTATGCAGGATCCAAACTGGTCTTAGTAGGACCGGACGTGGACAGCTCCCGTATTAAGATTTTATACGGAAACTTGAGTTGATATTATTCCGGAGAGGTTGAATGATTATGAATAAAGATACAAATAAAACGAATGTATTAGAAGAAAATGCTTCTGTAAAGCCGAAGAAACGGGGAGGCCCTTGGATTAAGATTGTACTTGCAGTGATCCTGTTGATTATTGTAGGCTACTTTGGCTTTACGTGTGAGGTACGGGAAGGCACTAGTGCGGTCATTCTTCGGTTTGGTGCACCTAGAGCTGAAATTACGGAAGCCGGCTTGTATTTTAAACTTCCATGGCCTTTTGAATCGGTGGCAACCTATGATAACCGGTTACAGTATACAGAGTCTAATTCACTGGAAACTACCACGAAAGATAACCGGAACGTTATATTGCAGTCTTCTGTACTTTGGTACATCAGTGATCCTTTAACGTTTCACAACAGTATCGGCTCTATGGATAAAGTTGAAGCCTATATTAAGGATCAAATTTTCAGTGCGACGAACAGTGTAATTGGTGCGTACAATTTGACCGGCTTAGTTTCCCTAGAGAAAGAAGAAATCAAGTCCGATGAAATTCAAGAAAAGATATATGCTTCTGTTAAAGAAAACTGCGAGAGAAGCTACGGAATTACAATTCAAGATGCAAGTTTCTTGCGTATTTCTCTTCCGGAAACCAACTTGGAAAGTGTTTTCGCGCAGATGATTGCTGCTCGTCAAAAGGATATCGACAGCATTTTGGCTAAAGCACAACGGGATGCCGATAATCTTCAGTCCGATGCTGAAGTTGAATGTGCTGAAATTGTTGCAAAAGCCGAAATAGAGGCGGCCGATATTTATGCCAAGACAGAAGCAGAAGTTGCCAAGATTTATGCAGAGGCACAAAGTGCAAATTTGGAATTGTACAAGTTCTTAAAGGAGCTTGATACCATTGTTGCTTCTGTGGGCAGTGATGATATTTATGTGGTTACTGCCGATTCCTATCCTTTCAACGTATTACTAAACTATAGTGATGCACTTACGGAAACGTCAGATGGTATTATTCAAGGGGATTTAAGCTATATGCTTTCTAAGATGTCAGAGACGGATCGGGAAACGGTTGTTACAGCACTTTATCAGCTTATTGAAGATGCGGAGGTTGTTTCATGAAACGAGCCTTTTTAGAAGACGTATTAAAGACTGTTTCCCGCATTTTTGTTGCTGTGATTATTGCGGTTTTAATTGGTGTGGCTTTCTCCGGTGTTCGTATTGTAAAGAGCGGGGAAGTGGCTATGGTGCTTCGGTTCGGCAAGTTAGTGGGCGATACCCCGGAGGAACAAATCCATAAGCCGGGCCTGTTGCTTTGCTTCCCGTCTTTCATCGATGAAGTGGTTACGGTTTCAACCGAAAGCGTGATGCAGCAAGATGTATATACTTATTATAACGACGAATCTTGGCGCAACGGTACCTATATGATTACAGGAGACAATAATATTGTTTTGATTAACGCTGTTGTGAAGTATAAGATATCAGATCCGGTGGCATATGCCTTGAAAATAAATGAAATGGAATCGATCATTGACTCTACTGTAAGAAACGTGATGATTGAAACATCTGCTTACACCGATGTAGATACCATCTTAACTTCAGGAAAGAAAGAATTTGAAGAAATTATCTTTGTAAATGCACAAGAAAAGTTGGATTTATTGGAAACCGGTATAGCAATACAAACATTGGAATTAACCAACATTACCATGCCCCGAGAAGTGAAATATATTTACGATCAAGTGAATGCCGCAACGATTGAAGCCAGCACGCTTATGGAGGAGGCACAACTTTATTGGAACACGGTGGTTCCTTCCGCTGAGTCCTATGCTCAAAATTTGCTGGCATCTGCAAACGGTTCGTATGCCAGCGCTGTCGCGACCGCAAAAGGCAACTTAACTGAGTTTTGGGGCGTTTTAGAAGAATATGAACGAACACCGGAACTTGTACGCATTCGCATCAACAGTGAGAAAATGTCCAAGGCATTAGATGCCATTGGTTCTATTCGCGTTGTGCAGCAAGATGACAGCGTTATTATCATCAAACCATAGGGGGACACATATGAAGAATATTGAACATGTGGGTACCGATAATTTGGAAGCAATTTCAAATACGGGATTAAGTGTTTCCAAACAGCGAAAGATTAAGTTTGAAATTATAAGTGCTATGATTGCCATTGGTTGCTTGCTGATTGGGTTGATCTATCGATTCTTTCTTCCTAAAGATGTAATAGTAGCATCTCTTTGCTTTACTATTGGATTTCTTGTAGAAGGAGTACCGGTTCTTTGGGCGGCCATCAAGGGTGTTTTCACCCGAGACCTAACCAACGCAATGGAAATGCTGGTAGCAATTGCCATTGTGGCGTGTTATCTCTCCGGAGATTTGGTGCTGTCTGTTTTAATTCCGTTGATTTTGAATCTTACCCATTTTTTGGAGGAAAGAAGCATTGTAGGGGGACGGGATATTATCGATGGACTGCGCAAGATGCAACAAAATACTGCTACGGTAATCGAGGGAGAGAATCGTATCGCGGTGGATGTGAAGCAGCTCAAATTGGGTCAACATATTTTGATCAAGCCCGGAGAAGGAGTCCCTATTGACGGTGTTATTATTAACGGCGAGTCTCACGTAGATCAGAAATCCTTAACCGGTGAACCGGAGCCTATACCTGTTAAAGAAGGCGCGTCTGTTTATGCCGGAACGGTCAATTTGGATGGTCAGTTAATTGTAGAAGTTCGGAAGGAGTTTGTGGACACCTCTTTCTCGCATATTCTTTCTTTCTTAGAGAAGGCAGAACGAATCTCTGTACCGGAATCCAGAATTATTGACCGATTCATGCGTTATTATATTCCTTTTGTGTTATCCATCGCCGGAGGTGTTGCTCTGTTTACCGGCGATTTGACAAAAGCGATTGCAATTTTGGTGGTTTCTTGTCCTTGCGGTCAGATGTTGGTAAGCTCAGCGCCTATGATTGCTTCTTTGTCTGTCGCGACCAGAAAGGGTATTGTTATCAAAAGTTCTAAGTTTATTGAAGATCTAAATGAAATTGATACAGTTGTATTTGATAAGACCGGTACCATTACAAATGGACAACTGGAGCTGACGGATTGTATTGTCGCGAAAGATACAATACCAAAGACGCGTTTGATTTCCGTCGCTTATATACTTGCATCCGGTTCGAATCACCCTGTAGCGCAGGCGGTAATTTCGTATATCGGCGACGATTCTGTTTCGAAAATTTCCTGCGGCGAAGTGAAGGAGCTACCGGGACAAGGTATGGAAGCTATAGATGCGGACGGAAATCTTCTTCGTTTCGGTAATTTAAACTGGTTTGTGTCTGTTGGTATTGTTGTCCCGGAGGCACTTAAATCCCGGTGTAACGGATCTGTAAGCTACGTGGCACAGGGAGATACTTTGTTGGGTGCTCTTTGCTTTAATGATACACCTCGTGAAGAAGCGGTGCAGGTCGTTGCAAAACTTCGGGAGTTGGGCGTTACTCGTTTTGTGATGTTGACAGGCGATCGCAGTCAAGTAGCAGAGAAGATTTGTGCTGAAACCGGTATTGACGAATTCCATGCGCAACTATTGCCGGAGGATAAGTTACGGGCAATACAAGAAATTAAAGATAAGCAACGTGTTGTTGCAGTAGGAGATGGTATTAATGATGCTTTGGCGCTTAAAGAAGCTCACGTGGGGATTGCCATGGGCGCCATGGGTTCAGATCTTGCAATTCAATCTGCAGACGTTGCTTTGATGAGTGATAACTTAATGAACGTTCCTTTTGCAATTGTTCTTGCACGGAAGACGCGAAGTATTATTTATCAGAATTTGGTGCTTTCTTTACTGATTAGCTTTAGTATGATTTTGCTGTCTTCTTTTGGTGTGATCAGCGTATTGGCAGGTTCCATCTTACATAATGTTGGGGCATTTGCGGTAATTTTGAATAGCTCTAAAATTCTCAAATTAAATCAACTATAATTAAATCGCTGCTACAAAGGATTTTGCGGAGAAATATTGAAATTTCTCCGCAAATCCTTTATACTATACGGCGTGTTCCCGATTTAAAGGAATTCTTGTCAAAAGGATGTGTTTACTTAATATGAGTATCAGAATTGGTATTGCAGGATATGGTAATTTAGGACGCGGCGTTGAGTACGCTGTCCAGAAGAATCAGGATATGGAGCTTGTTGCGCTTTTCACCAGACGTGATCCTGATACAATCCAAACACGTACCGGTGTCCCTGTTTATCATGTTGATCGGGCTCCTGAAATGAAAGACAAAATAGACGTGTTGATTATTTGCGGTGGAAGTGCTAATGATTTGCCGAAACAGACCCCGTATTTTGCACAATATTTTAACGTGATTGACAGCTTTGATACCCATGCACGGATCCCCGAACATTTTGCATGTGTGGATCAAGCTTGTAAAGCACATAAACACGTGGGCATTATTTCTGTGGGTTGGGATCCGGGTTTGTTTTCGCTCAATCGAATGTTTGGCCAGGCGGTTCTTCCGGATGGAAAGGATTATACTTTCTGGGGTAAAGGCGTAAGTCAAGGTCATTCTGATGCGATTCGAAGAATTCCCGGTGTTGTGGATGCCAGACAGTATACAATTCCGGTGGACGATGCACTTTCTAAAGTGCGTGCCGGATTGAATCCGGAACTGAATACCAGACAGAAGCATACCCGTGAATGCTTTGTGGTAGCAGAAGACGGCGCTAATTTGGATGCGATTGAGCATGCGATTAAGACAATGCCGAATTATTTTGCTGATTACGACACAACCGTGCATTTTATTTCCCAGGAGGAATTAATGCGAAATCATAAAGGGATTCCTCACGGCGGAATGGTATTTAGAAGCGGCGTAACGGGCGGAAACGGGGAAGAACACCGTCATATTATTGAATATCGTCTTCAATTGGATTCTAACCCGGAATTTACTTCCAGTGTACTGACTTGTTATGCACGTGCAGCTTATCGATTGTATCAAGAAGGAAAGAACGGATGCTATACAGTGTTGGATATTGCTCCCGCATATTTACATCCGGAGACATCTGAAGAATTAAGAAGAAAATTGTTGTAATTTTTGATTGAAAGGAAAGAACCTCATGGAGAAGAAAAGAATCTATAGTGCAGTACAACCTTCCGGCATGCTTACTTTAGGGAATTATTTAGGTGCTATTCGGAATTTCCCTTTGCTTCAAGAGGAATATGATTGTTTGTATTGCGTTGCAAATATGCACACCTTGACGGTTCGTCAAGACCCAGAGCTTCTACGTGAGCGTATATATGCTTTGCTTGCTCTGTATTTAGCTTGCGGTTTGGATCCGGATAAGAATATTCTTTATTTGCAGTCACAGGTTCCTGCTCACGGTGAGCTTGCATGGTTGTTGGGTTGTTACACTTATATGGGTGAATTGTCCCGTATGACGCAGTACAAAGATAAGTCTGCACGGCATGCGGATAACATCAACGCGGGGCTGTTTACGTACCCTGTCTTGATGGCGGCAGATATTCTTTTGTATCAAACAAATTTTGTTCCGATTGGTCAAGATCAAAAGCAACATTTAGAAATTGCCCGGGACATTGCGGGTCGTTTTAATAAGATTTATGGAGAAACTTTCAAGATTCCGGAACCCCTGATTTCTAAACAAGGGGCTAAGATTATGAGCCTGCAGGAACCGAACAAGAAGATGTCCAAATCCGATGACAACGTCAATAACTTTATTTTAATTACAGAATCCCCGGACGTCATTATGAAGAAATTTAAGAAAGCTGTTACCGATTCGGACGGGGAGATTCGCTATGATGAAGAAAATAAACCGGGTGTCAGCAACTTGATGAACATTTACGGTGCATTAAAGGGTTTGACTACGGAAGAAGTAGAGCGCACTTTTGCCGGTAGCCGATACGGTGATTTCAAAATGGCGGTAGGGGAGGCTTGCGTAGAGACGTTAACCCCCATTCGTCTACGCTACGAAGAATTGATGGCGGACCGTGGCTATTTAGATAGCATTTTCCGGAAGAATGCCTTACGTGCAGGAGAATATGCCGCAAAGACTTTGGAAGACGTATACCGTAAAGTAGGCTTCGTCCTTTAAGATAAATGGATGTCTTGAATGACTTTGTATAGCCCGCAGGTTTCTTTAAAACGACTTTCCGGTGTTGTGCACTTTGCCACCAAAATTATTGTATAAGCAGATGAATCCCGGTTGCGGAATGCGGAGAGCAGTACGTAGCCGGCTTCTTTTGTATAGCCGGTCTTGAGTCCAATGGCATCTTTCATATAATACGGCGAATCTGGATGAAGCAGAAGATTGGTG
>JAZRHX010000255.1:0-5717 GCA_045644985.1 Clostridia bacterium
GATCCGACTTCCATTCTTCGTCGCTGACGCCGGCAGAAGCAATTTCAAACTCCCCTGCCCGTCCGGCTTTCTCGATTAAATCTTTCATTACAAATTCTGCCATCGTAGAACGACAAATGTTCCCGTGACAGAGAAATAAGATTCTCACCATATCCGTGCCTCAATTCTATTTATTACCACAATATTGTACCATATATCTCAATAAAAGTCATTGTCCGAAACAAAATAAAGTGATACACTTACGCTTAAGAACGGAGGTTTGCCCTATGAAGAGAAGCGAAATCAACAAAGCATTGAAAGATTTAGAAGCCATGTGCAAAGAACATTGCTGTTATTTGCCGCCATTCTGCCATTTCACACCGGAAGAGTGGGCGGAGAAAGGTCATGAATATGACGAAGTGCGAGACTGCATGCTGGGCTGGGATATAACGGACTTCGGTACCGGAGATTTTCAGAAATGCGGTTTCTCCCTGATTACCATTCGAAATGGCAACAGAGCCATGGAAGACAAGTATCCGAAAGTATATGCAGAGAAATTGCTGTTCTTAAAGGAAGGACAGTATGCCATGAACCACTTCCATTGGTTTAAGACAGAAGATATTATCAATCGGGGCGGTGGGAACGTATTGATTCGGGTATACAACAGTCTGCCCAATGAAGAGATTGACTATAATTCTCCCGTAACCGTACAAACAGACGGACGGACTTATCAAGTGCCTGCCGGCACACAGGTGCGTCTGACACCGGGAGAAAGCATTTTTATCCCCCAAGGACTCTACCATGATTTCTCCGTAGAGCCAGGCACCGGCAATGTACTTTTAGGAGAAGTCAGTCAGTGCAATGACGATAACACAGACAACCGTTTCAATCCGCCTGTTGCACGTTTTCCGGAGATTGAAGAAGACGAGCTACCATACAGACTGCTTTGCAATGAGTATCCGAAAGCAAAGTAACGCGGCTTATCCTTTCACTCTAAAAGAACTATTACATTTGGGACACTTTACTTCAAGTGTCCCTTTGTTTTTGGGCACTCTTAAATAAGCTTTACAGTTTCCGCAGCGAATATATTTCCATGCTTTCCGTTCTTTAAACATCTTCTTCCGCAAAGCGAAGAATCCCACAAAGGCCGCATTCTCTTGCCTCCGCTTATATACATTTTTAGAGAAACAGCGAAAGTATGCATAAATTACCAATGCAAAGAACAGCAAAGAAATCCAGCGCAAATCAAAGATTGCTGCAATCACATAAATAATCAAACCGGCAACCAAACACACATTCGCCAGTGTATCCAATCCGTTTCTCCCGTACATCAAACGCCGAAACCAATGCATCATTTCTGTAACCTCCCTTTTCGTCCGGTACAATGGACATTCAACAAAATAATTGCCCCAATAACCATGCTCATGCCCAGTACACTCAGTAAAGTCACACGCTCCCCATACAGCACCGCGCCTACAATCATGGCACAAACAGGCTCAATGACCACAATAATGGCGGCTACGGAAGGTGAAATCACCGTAAGCCCCTTTGTGTACAAAAGGTACGGTACCACAGAGGTCAGCAGCATTAAGAACAAATAAAGGGCACCGCTACAATGCATAGACTGTAAACTTCCGGCAATCGTGCCGAATTTTGCAAAAGGCGCCATGCCAAGTACCGCAAAAACAAAGGTATATGCGGTAATAGTCAGTGACGCATATCCCCTAGTTAATGCCACACGACTGAAGATTCCGTATAATCCGTATCCAGCACCCGACAGGACCCCGTAAATCAAACCACGAGTGGTGATACTGCTTCCGTCAGTCAGCATCCCCGTAACAAGGCAGCAGCCAAGAATCGCCAGCAAACAGGCTGCCACATTCCGAACCGTAATACGCTCCCGAAACAAAATGGCAGAATAAATCAGCACAAACACCGGGGACAAATACATCATGGTGCAAGCAACGGACAAGGAAGTTTCCGTAATATTCGTAAAATAACAGAAGTTGAACAACGCAAGGGACAGTACGCCGGTTCCCACAAAGCACCAAACGTCTCGCAAACGCACTTTCAGCATCCGGCGATCCTTAATAAGCAAGAACAGGACCATGGCGATAGCCGCCAGGCTAACGCGAATCCAGACTACATCCGGAGAGTTCATGCCAAGGTGGGTAAAATATCGCACATAAATCCCCGTAAGTCCCCAAAGGATACCACTTAGCAAAACTTGGATAAATGCCACCGTCATAAGGTCGCCTCTTTCAGGAGCAACTTGCTTAGGTGAGGTTCAAAATCAAGACCAAAACGGGTATCCGCCCCGGCTTCCCCGGTACTTTTAATGCATGCTGCTGTAAATGCAACGGTTTCGCGCAAAGCCGCTTGCAGGGATATATCCTGAAGCATTTTTCCCAAAAAGACACTTGCAAACAAATCTCCCGCACCATGGAAGGTTCCCGAAACCGCCTTTGAATATGCCGTAAACAGCTCCCTGCTTTTCCTGTTATAAACCGCAGCCCCCAGATGACCTGTATCTGAATATACACCGGTCAGTATCACCGTCTCCGGTCCCAACTCACTCAGTCCGTAAAGAACATCCTCAATAAAATCCTTATCATAAGGACCTTCCCTGTAAGGGCGCTTTAGAAGAAGGAGAGCTTCTGTAATATTGGGTGTGATGACATCTGCCTTCCGGCAGAATTCTCGCATACCGTCTACGAAATCCATATCAAATGTTTGATAAAGTTTACCCCCGTCTGCCATAACCGGGTCAATATAAACAAGCGTATCTTCTCCCCGAAGTTCGTCAATCACCCGCGATACAATTTCCAATTGTTCAAAAGACCCCAGAAAACCTGTATAAATGGCATCAAATTTCCGATTTAACTTCTTCCAGTGCTGAACAATAGGCAGAATTTCCTCCGTCAAATCCCGGTAAGTATAGCCTTCAAATCCTCCGGTTTGTGTAGAGAGAATGGCCGTGGGAATAACGTTCGTTTCAACACCTTGCACGGAAAGCACAGGCAAAGCCACTGTGAGAGAACAACGTCCCGCACAGGAGATATCATGAATCGCAACGGCTCTTTTCTGTTTGCTTTCCACGGAGCATTCTCCTCCTTTATCTACACGCCTTTGGGCATACCCGAATTATAACACAGGAAGGGAAAGAGTCAAGTTGCATTTCCTGCTTATTTCTACTATAATATTGGAATACAATCTTTATTGGAAAGGCGGGTTAGATGTGTTTAAACGTTTTGCGGCAATCGTATTGGCAATTCTTTGTCTCTGTACCGTTCTTCCCACATTTGTAACTGCGCAATCCGATGATTCCGGAAGTTCCATTTCGTATATTGTGTACGAGCAGGAAACGAAGCAGATTATTCTGCAGCAGAATATTTCCCAAATGGCAGATGCTACTTTGTTGTCCAAAATGATGTGCGCACTGGTGGTTTTGGAGTACTCCTTTAAAGGCGACGGTCAGACGGTTTCTACCACAGATTCTGTCACCCCGGTTTCCAACAGTGTTTCTTCCGACGGGAAATACAGATTGTATGCTTCAACGCAATATACGGTAGAGATGCTATTGAAAGCCGCTTTACTGGCTAATGCAGATAACTGCGCCAGGGTTTTGGCAGACTATATTAATCCGGATACCAACTTTTTTGTAGCATTGATGAATCAAACCGCTGCTCGAATCGGCATGAAAGATACCTTCTTCACCAGTCCTGACGGAAGCAAGAAAAGTTTACAACAAACTACATCGTATGATATCGCGCTATTCTATGACTACGCATTGAAGAATCCTCAATTTAAGCGTATTTTGACCAACGAAGTGACTACCATATGGGATGGTATTCCGTTATTAAATACATGTAGCGTCGCTTTCTCCTTGAAGAAAGAGTTTGATTCACCCGCGGCAGGAGGCGTGTATACCGGCACCAGCCAAACCGAAGGTTCATCTTTAATGATGCACATGACTTTGCCCACCCCTGAATCTGCATCCACAGGAGATACTTTACCAATGAAGTTGATTGTGGTTTTCATAACCAACGGTAGCGAAGATGCTTCCCAGTATGCCCATAATTTAATTACAGACGTTCATACAAATTATCGACGCTCCCACATTATTTCCACGGGACAGGAATTAGATGTACAAATAATCGCGGAAGCACCGCTTCGTTTACTTGCCGGAACAGACTTATATTGTGTGACGCCTGCGGATGTGGATGGAAAGAACTATATTCAAAATATCAGTTATACGTTCTCTGCCTCTGACGGAAATACGCAGAGTACACAAGCGCTAAATCCACCCATTATGGAGGGCCAGATTCTGGGCACCGCTCATTTATTGCTTCGCGACGGTTCCATTCAAACGGTGAATGTAATCGCAGGAAATACGATTCAAACGGACATTCAAGCCGTTAACCGATTATTAGATTTGTACGAACAATATCAGCCTTTGTTTATCTTAATTTTTGTTCTCCTGGCAATTGAAATAATAATGCTACTATACAAATGGATATTCTTCCTTCGCGTGCGGAAGAAATAATGCGCAGACTTCAAATTGAGAGCAATTTCAACAGTGCAATCGCAAAACCACAATCGCAAACATATAAAAACTGCCAGCAGATAATCTACTGGCAGGAAAAATGATACATTTTTAATGATCCGTTTAGCTTTATAAACAAATCTTATGCCTTGCCGCTGCAGCCAAGAACGTCTACCAACTTGTGGCGAACGATTTCCTTGATGTTTGCACGAGCGGGTTTCAAGTACTCTCTGGGGTCGAACTTGTCCGGATGCTCATTGAAGAACTTACGGATGGTACCGGTCATACCAAGACGAAGGTCAGAGTCGATGTTGATCTTACATACTGCAGAAGTAGCAGCTTGACGAAGCTGATCCTCAGGAACACCGATAGCACCGGGCATAGCGCCGCCGTTCTCGTTGATCATCTTAACGTACTCTTGAGGTACGGAAGAAGCACCGTGAAGTACGATGGGGAAACCGGGAAGTCGCTTCTCGCACTCGTGAAGTACGTCGAAACGAAGCTGGGGCTTCGTACCGGGCTTAAACTTGTAAGCACCGTGAGAAGTACCGATTGCAATCGCAAGAGAGTCACAGCCGGTTCTGGAAACAAATTCCTCAACCTCTTCAGGACGAGTATAGGAAGCATGTCCTTCCTCAACCTTAACGTCATCTTCGATGCCGGCAAGGGTACCAAGCTCAGCCTCTACAACAACGCCGTGAGCGTGTGCATACTCTACAACTTTACGTGTAATTTCAATATTCTCTTCAAAAGGCTTAGAAGAAGCATCGATCATAACGGAAGTGAAACCGCCGTCGATACAAGCTTTACAGGTCTCGAAATCCGGACCGTGATCCAAGTGCAATACAACGGGAATCTCAGGGCACTCAAGAACAGCAGCCTCTACCAACTTAACAAGGTAAGTGTGGTTTGCATAAGCACGTGCACCTTTAGATACCTGCAAAATTACGGGAGCCTTCTCCTCACGGCAAGCTTCAGTAATAGCCTGTACGATTTCCATGTTGTTTACGTTGAAAGCACCGATAGCGTAACCGCCTTTGTAAGCCTTCTCAAACATTTCCTTAGATGTAACCAATGGCATTTAAGAACATCTCCTTCAATAAAATTTCTACCATTCATAGTGGAAAATGGGATTCATATCCACATCCAGTTGATTGTATCAAATTTCGGGAAAGAACGCAAGTCCTTTTTC
>JAZRHX010000256.1:0-2274 GCA_045644985.1 Clostridia bacterium
GACGGTATAGTCCGGATGGGAAAGGAAGATTTATTCTGGTAACGTCGAAATCAGAAATGTGCCCCTTTTTGAAGGGGCATTTTTTGTTTTAAAGAATATCCACTTGAATCCATTAGATGAGGTGGTTTTATGCACTTGAAGAAACATTTTACAACCAAGCGTTTGGTACTTATGGCGCTTTTTGTGGCGCTAAGTTACGTGATCGGATTTCTAGAATTTCCCATTTTTCCGGCGACACCCTATTTCAAATTGGATTTTGCCAACGTATTTATTATGCTCACCGGATTTTTGTTGGGACCGGTGGAGGGCATTATCGTGTGCGCGCTCAAGGAGCTTTTGAGCTTGATTGACAGTTCCAGCGGCGGCGCAGGGGAGGTAGCCAATTTCTTAATGGCGTCTGCCTTTATCTTACTTCCTGCGATTGTGTATCAATTTAAGAAAGGTTTCAAGACCGTTGCTGCCACCCTTGCAGGAGCGTGCCTGATCGGAACCGCCACGGCACTTGTGGTGAATCGTTTTATTGTATTTCCTTTATATATGGGGGATGCTGCTCCGGCGGTTTTTCATAAAGTGTTTTGGTTCGCTGTAGCCTTCAACTTGATCAAAACCGTTGCTGTAAGTTTGGTTACCGTGTTATTATATAAGCGTTTATCTGTATTTTTGAAGAAGAAAAACATTTAGGAGGCATTTTCCATTATGTTGCTGTACTACGTTCGCCACGGAGATCCAATTTACGATCCCGATTCACTTACGCCGTTGGGGCACCGCCAGGCAGAGGCGGTTGCCAAGCGTTTGGCTGTGCACGGCATCGACCGAATTTTTGCTTCTACGTCCACCAGGGCGCAGCTGACTGCGAAACCTACTGCGGAAATCTTACGCAAAGAAGTGGAACTGTTAGATTTCTGCCATGAGGGTCACGTTTTTAAAGATTTTGCTTACTCTAATAAGAATGGCATTGAACAGTGGATCTTTCACCAGCCGGACGGCATTCAGTCTTTAGTTCGGAAAGAAGTTCGTGACCTTGGTCAGGAGTGGTACAAGCATCCGGATTTTGCCGGGCGTCCCTTTCAGGCCGGGGTGGAGCGCATCGACCGGGAAGTAGACGCTTGGTTGGAAAGCTTGGGCTTCAAACACGACCGGGAAAATGGCTGTTACACCGTTGTGAAACCCAACCACGAGCGAATTGCGTTATTTGCCCATCAAGGCTTCGGCGTGTGCTTCTTAAGTAGCGTGCTGGATATTCCTTTCCCTATGGTATGTACCCATTTTGACCACAGCCACACCGGCATTACGGTGATTGACTTTAAGCAGGTCGGGGACGTGGTGATTCCCAAAGCGCTGATGGTGGGAAACGATGGCCATATCTACAAAGAGGGCCTGCCTACGGTGTACGATCGGGGCGAGCGAATTTAATTCGAAGCAGAATGTAACCTTGGTACAAAATCCAACTTTTTTTTAAAAAGCGCCAACTGATTTAAATGATGAGATCCGAGGGATGTGGACATTTTCGGGAAACGGTAAAATACTTTTTCGTTGACTGGAAAGTTCATTAGGATTATAATAAGCAGGTATTTAAATCGCATTTTACAAGAAAAGAGGTTTATTATGGGTAAGAGTGCACAAGATATCATGCAAATGATTAAAGACCATGATATTAAGATGGTAGATTTCAAAATGGTGGACATTCAAGGTCAGTACCGCCACGTAACCATTCCTGCTGCGCATTTTAACGAGAAGACGTTAACCAGCGGCGTAGGTTTTGACGCTTCCAACTACGGTTATGCAGTGGTTGAGAAGAGCGACATGGTGTTTATTCCCGATCCGGATACAGCAGCCATTGATCCCTTCTGCGAGATTCCCACTTTGTCTATGACCGGTAACGCTATGATCATTGGTCATCCGGAGAATCGTCCCCTTGCCCAATACCCCAGAAATATCGTATTGGCGGCAGAGCAATATTTGAAGGACAGCGGTATCGCAGATACCATGTTGATTCTCCCTGAGTTTGAGTTCTATTTGTTCGACCAAGTGGGTTGGCAAGTTGAGCCCAACGCTGTTGGTATGTCCTTAGATGCAAACCAAGCACACTGGAACAGCTCCACAGACGGTATGGGTTGCGTCATTCAAAAGCAGAAGGGCTACCATGTAGCGAAGCCTTTTGACCCTACGTACGAGTGCAGAAGTGAGATGTGCTTGCTGATGGAGGAAGCCGGTATCCCTATTAAGTACCACCATCCTGAAGTAGGTGGATCCGGTCAGTTTGAGATTGAACCG
>JAZRHX010000257.1:0-4242 GCA_045644985.1 Clostridia bacterium
GCCCTTGGTAAGGCCTACCGGATGATTCTTCGCAGCACCGCGGATTACAATTTCGCCTTCTTCGCCGATCTCACATTCATTGCCTTCGTCGTTAATGAGTTGAATATCAAATATGGGAGAAGGTTTACCGGTAGAGCCGGGTTTAGGCTCAATCCATTCAAAGTTTGCAAGCAGTACCGGCGTTTCTGTCTGACCGAAGCCTTCATAGAGTTTATGTCCCGTCAGGGCTTCCCACTGCTCGAATACAACCGGATTCAAGGGCTCCCCTGCCATACAGCAATGGTGAATGGAAGATAGGTCGTATTTGGTCAAATCTTCTTTGATCATAAAACGGTACATGGTCGCCGGGGCACAGAAAGTGGTAATCTTATATTTCTCGATGACACGGAGCAATTTATCCGAGTCGAACTTATCCATATCGTAGCCCAAGATACCGCTGCCGGAAATCCACTGACCGTAAATCTTACCCCAGGAGAACTTCGCCCAACCGGAATCGGATACCGTTAAGTGAAGACCGTTATCTTCCACTTGTTGCCAGTACTTCGCGGTCAAGATATGGCCTAAAGGATAAGATTGGATATGCTGTACCATCTTGGGCATACCGGTAGTGCCGGAGGTAAAATACAAAATCATAGGATCCTTCGCCATCACCGCATCGTCCCCCGTAGGACGGGCAAATTCATCGCTGTGGGCTAAGAATGCACTTCTGTAATCAATCCAACCTTCCCGACCTGCACCCGGTTCATGAACCATAGCTTTGTACTGAAGGGTGGGACATTGATCCAAAGAATTCTCCACGTGACTAATGATATTGTCATCGGGTGCAATAATAATCATCTTAACACCGGCTGCATTGATTCTGTAAATCAAATCTTTCTCCGTCAATTGGAAAGATGCGGGAATCATCACAATGCCCATCTTATGAAGGGCGGTTGCCGTCATCCAGTACTCATAGCGACGCTTCATAATCAGCATCACTTTATCGCCCTTGCGAAGCCCTAAAGACTTCAAGTAATTACAGATTCGGTTGCTGTATGCCTTCACGTCGTTAAACGTGAAGATATGTTCTTCTCCGTGATCATTACACCATACCAAGGCTTTCTTCCCCGGCTCATTCTCCGCCCAGCCGTCTACAATATCAAAACCAAAGTTAAAATCTTCGGGAACGTTAATTGTAAAATTCTCCTTGAAATCTTCATAGGAATCAAAATCCACACGGGGCAGATATTTATTCAACATATAATTCTTCATGAATGGTTCGTCCTCCGATTACTGTAAAATTACGGTTAAAAATTTGGCCTGTTTGCCACCCACTGCACACTGGGCATGGGGCACGGTAGAATCAAAATAGAAACAATCCCCCTCATTTAATAGGAACTCTCTGGCACCGAACAAAATACGAATCTGGCCTTCCAAAACGAAGTTAAATTCCTGACCGGGGTGTTGCACCAATTCAGGGGGGGCAAATTCGGTTTCCGGACCTACGGTAACCACCATAGGCTCAATCTTACGACCGACGAACTTGTACGCAATGCTTTCAAAGTCATAACCCTTGAAACGATCCACCATAATGCCCTCGCCCTTTCTGACGATGGAGCAGTTGGTAAGACGGGGTGCCGTACCTGTAAGCAATTCCGTAAGATCCACTTTCATAATTTGGGCGATGGCGTAGAGCACGCTTACAGGAAAATCTTCTTTGGCTTCTTCGTAATCCGTATACGCTTCCAAAGAAATCTGTAAAGATTCCGCCATTTCTTCCCGGGTGATATCGCAAATCTCTCTTAATTCCCGAATGCGGGTCGCAATGCTTTTATTTACTTCATAACCATTTTCCATACGCTGTCGCTCCTTATTGTAAAATGTCGCAAAAATCAAGGGTGGCAAAATAATCTTTCGGCGTTTCTGCCCGGCGGATCATCTGCACGCTGCCGTCTTCTTTCAAAAGCAGTTCTGCGCTCTTTAATTTGCCGTTGTAGTTGTATCCCATGGCGTAGCCGTGGGCACCTGTATCATGGATGGCTAAAATATCACCGATTTCAATTTCCGGAAGGTGTCTGTCGATGGCAAACTTATCATTGTTCTCGCAAAGGCCGCCGGTTACGTCATAAACATGGTCACAAGGCGCTTCTTCCTTACCTAACACCGTAATATGATGGTACGCCCCATACATAGCAGGACGCATTAAGTCCACGGCGCAGGCATCCACGCCGATATAATCTTTGTAGGTCTTCTTCTCGTGAATCACTTTGGTGACCAAAATGCCGTGAGAACCGGTCATATACCGACCCAATTCCGTCTTAATAGCCAGCTTCTTCACAGGAGAAGGCACAATAATACGGTCGTAGGCTTCCTTCACCTGGGTGCCGATGTATTCCAAATCTTGGGGCTTATCCTCCGGCTTATAAGGAATGCCGATACCGCCGGAAAGATTGACAAATTCAAATGTTGCCCCGGTTTCTTGATTCAGGGTTACAATAAGCTCAAACAAAATCGCAGCTAAAGACGGATAATAATCCGGATTCAGCATATTGCTGGCAAGGAAAGCGTGAATACCAAAACGCTTCGCCCCCATCTTAGACAGTTTCTGCACCGCTTCCCGGATTTGCGCCCCGGTCATACCGTATTTCGCGTCGCCGGGATTACCCATAATGCTTCCGTTAATACTGAAATCTCCGCCGGGATTGTACCGCAGACAAATCAGCTCCGGGATGCCCCCATTTTGCGTCAAAAAGTCAATATGGGTGAAATCATCCAGGTTAATAATACTATCCAATTTACGGGCATATTGGAAGTCCTGGGCAGGGGTCACGTTGGAAGAGAACATAATGTCTTCCCCGTAGAAGCCAAGCTTCTCTGCCAGCATCAGTTCCGTATAAGAAGAACAGTCTACGCCGCAGCCTTCTTCCTGCATAATCTTGATCAAAAACGGGTTCGGACACGCTTTCACTGCAAAGTATTCTTGAAAGTCTTCATTCCAAGAGAACGCGGCTCTCAAACGGCGCACGCCCTCCCGAATGCCTTTCTCATCATACAAATGAAAAGGCGTGGGGTACGTCTTACAAATTTCCTGTATCTTCTTCCCATCGGTATATAAACGCTTCATGCTTCCGAGTCCTCCATAATCACGTCGTCAATGGCCGACCAAAGACGGTCAATTCCGGTCTTCTTCTCCGAAGATACCGGATATATTATTGTATCATTGTTTGCTATATTTAGGCAAGCCCTGATCTCTTTCAAACGGCCCTCTATCTGCATTTTGGATAGTTTGTCCGCCTTAGTTGCCACAATGGCGTAATGTAGGCCTGACGCCTGAATCCAGCGGTACATATTCTTGTCATCTTCCGTAGGATTATGGCGGATATCCAACAGTAAAATAATCATATATAACTGTGGCCGAATATTCAGATATTTATCAATAACTCCTGCCCACAGAGATTTTTGATCCTTCGACACGCTGGCATATCCGTAGCCGGGCAAATCCACAAAGTGAATTTCATCATCCAGATTGTAGAAGTTAATCTGCCTGGTCATGCCTTGGGTACTTCCGCTGTAGGCAAGACGCTTTCTTCCTACCAAAGCGTTAATCAGAGAGGATTTGCCTACGTTGGATCGACCTGCAAAGGCAATTTCCAACAGTTCCGAGTCCGGATACTGAGCAGGGCAAACGGCAGAAATAACAAATTTAGGATTCTTAACAACCATTTTACCCCTCCTCCTTCAAAATTCTCTTTAAAAAGGACCGCCGATGAATGGGCGTCACTCCGTACGTACGAATGGCATCGTAATGTTGCTTGGTGCCGTAGCCTTTATGTTGATCAAAGCCGTACTCCGGATACTGCTTGGCATATTCCAGCATCAATCGATCCCTGGTCACCTTGGCAATAATGGATGCCGACGCAATGGTCACGGACAAAGCATCCCCGTGAGTAATGGGCATCTGGGAATACGGGAAGTCCGGCAAACGCACGTGGTCGATCAGCACCATTTCCGGTTTGATCGAAATCTTACTGCAGGCTTCCTCCACCGCCCGCTTCATGGCGATATGGGTAGCCTGTAAAATGTTGACTTCATCAATCAATTGACTGTCCGAAAGTCCCACGCCCCAAGACAGCGCTTTGCTGATAATATCTTCATAAAGCGCATCCCGCTTCTTCTCGGATATTTTCTTGGAGTCATCGGCTTCCGGGAATGGGCCGTCACTTTTGAAAATGACGCAACCGGCTGCCACAGGACCCGCCAAAG
>JAZRHX010000258.1:0-3153 GCA_045644985.1 Clostridia bacterium
CTTCCCGGTCGTCTGTTCTACTTGAAGGAATTGGCTGGTCCGTTGGTTGCTGAGGCAAACTAATATAGGGAGTAACATATTATGAGCAATATGACTGATAGAAAAGGCATTATGCTTGCAGGAAACATCTTGACGGATACCGTCAAGATGATTCCTACTTTTCCGGAACAAGGCATGCTTGTTACGGTACAGGATATTGTACGGGCTGTTGGTGGCAGTGTTCCCAACACCGGCATTGATTTGGCTGTGATTGATCCGTCGCTTCCTCTTTACGCTTGCGGCAAAGTAGGGGATGATGATAACGGTGTTTACGTCAAGGAACAAATGGCCCACTACGGTATGGACGTATCTCGCGTTGTTACAGGTACGCTGGGAACTTCTTTCTCTGACGTTATGACCGTGATCGGAACCGGTGCTCGGACCTTCTTCCACTACCGCGGCGCCAATGCGGAGTTCTCTCCTTTGGACGTGGATGTGGAGAATATTCCCGCAAAGATGTTCCACCTTGGCTATTTGCTTTTGCTGGATGCTATGGAAGAACCGGACGCTGAATACGGCAATAAGGCGGCTCGCTTGCTGGCGGAAGTGCAGGCAAAAGGCATTAAGACGTCCATTGACGTGGTCAGTGAAAGCAGTGGTCATTTTGCGGAAGTGGTTGTTCCCGTGCTTCCTTACTGTAATGCTATTGTGATTAATGAGATTGAGGCTTGCCAGATCAGCGGCAATACGCCTCGTGATGAGAACGGAAAACTGCTGGAAGATGAAGTTTGGGCAGCCATGGAATTTATCTTGAACAAAGGGGTAAAGGACTGCGTGGTTGTGCACTTCCCAGAGGCCGGTATGATGCTTCGTAAAGACGGCACCAAGACGTACGTGCCTTCCGTGGATATTCCTCGCTCTTTGATTAAAGGCAGCGTGGGTGCCGGGGATGCTTTCTGTGCAGGTTGTTTGTACGGCTTATACCACGGCTGGGATGATGCAAAGATTTTGCTCTTTGCCAGCGGTGCGGCCGTTTGTAATCTGACAGAGAAAGACGCCATTTCCGGTCTTCGTTCCGAGGCTGAAATCTGGAAAGTTTGTAAAGAATATGCACCTGAATGGGTAGCACAAATAGGAGATGTACAATGAAGAAATTTGTCATGTACGGAGCCGGTAACATCGGTAGAGGCTTTATTGGACAGTTGTTCAGCCACTCCGGATACCGTGTAGGCTTTGTGGATATTAACAAAGAAGTGATTGGACGTTTGAATGAAGACGGACGTTATCCGGTTCACGTAGTCACCACAGATGCCAATATTGAGCAATATGTGGAGAATGTGTACGGGATTGACGGCACGGATAACGAAGTGGTTTCGGATGAAATCGCATCTTGTGATATGATGGCGACCGCCATCGGTGTAAATGTGCTTAAGTTTATTGCAAAACCTATTGCGATGGGGATTCGCAAGCGTTATGAGCAAGGTGCAGCACCGTTGAATATCATCATTTGTGAGAATTTGATTGGTGCCGACTCCTTCTTGAAAGGTTTAGTCAAGAACGAAATTCCGGATCTTGCGGACTATGTGGATGAGAACGTTGGTTTCGTAGAAGCCAGCATCGGCCGAATGGTACCTGTCATGACGGAAGAGAAGCGTCAAGGCAATCCTTTGCGTGTATACGTGGAGCCGTATAACATTTTACCCGTGGATAAGGATGCCTTCAAAGGGGAGATTCCCGACGTTCCCAATCTGTATCCTTTCGCACCTTTTAACTTGTTCATTCAGCGCAAACTGTTTATGCACAATATGAGCCACGCCCTTTGCAGCTATCTGGGCAATCTTCGTGGCTATACGTATGTGTATGAAACTGTAGGGGACTACGATATTCGCTACGTTGCGTACAAGGCTCTTTCTGAAATGGCCATTGCTGTTTCCAAGGAAAATGGTACGGAAGTACAGCCCTTGCTGGAACATGCCCAAAACCTTTTGTATCGCTTCGGCAATACTGCTTTGGGTGACACCGTTGCCCGCGTAGGCAAAGATACCATTCGGAAATTGGGCGACAATGACCGCTTGGTAGGTGCTTTGAAGTTGTCTATTAAGCACGGTACTCCTTGCTACTCGATTTGCATCGGCGTTGCTGCGGCATTGCTGTTTGCACCCGAAGGCGACGAAAGAAGCCAGGAAGTCAAGGCTTTTGCGGCGGAAAACGGCGCTATGGAAGCTCTTAAGAAGTATGCAAATTTGGAAGGCTTCGAGGCAGAGCTGATTGCGAAACTTTACGAGATGCTGAAATCCGGTTGCCAACTGAATATGCTTATCCAAATGTGCGATGAGATTGCAGGGGCTAAGATTCGGGCGTAAGTAAATTTGATTTAAACCGGGCGTATTTCCAATTAGGGAATGTATGCCCGGTTTTATAATGCTATTTTACCGGATTGTCTTACCCGGCACGATTCTGCCGGCCCCTAACTGACTGCCCGCATTTCCAGAAGGCTGGGAAGCGAAGTCGTCGGGATTCATGTGAATGAAAGCGGTGAGACCGATGATTTCTTTAACGGTAAAACGGTCGGAAAGTACACTCAAATAAGCATATCCATCCTTTGTAGATAGTAGCGGCGGTAAATCTCCTGCGTGTTTAGGATGTTCACAAGCGTAAGGGTTATAATGGGCGTCTTTGTGGATATGAAATCCGTAGAAGCCACCTCTGCATGCGCCCGTGAGGGGCGGCAGTCCCCATATTTCTGCTGTTAATAATACGCCGTATGCCGTTTGATAGAAACGCACCCAACCGGAAATAGGGGAGTTTGGTTCAATTCCCTTTATCTGGGCAATCGCCCCCGGTGGCCGCTCGGTAAGTTGAGAAAAATAAATTGGATCTCGTTCTCTTTGCGGTTCTGTTTGCATGGAATACTCCTTTGTGATTGGCTGATAACAGTTATATTGTATGAATAGAAAAATTTTACGTGAAAATGCATTTTGCCTGTTGACTTCCACGCGGGAATGTATTATAATCACGTGGTCGAAACGGAGAAGTCGCGTAGTTGGTCGAGCGCGCACGACTGGAAATCGTGTAACCGCCAAAAACGGTTCGAGGGTTCGAATCCCTCCTTCTCCGCCAAACAAAAAGGCCTCGCATCAGCGAGGTCTTTTTGTTTCTCGAAATAAGTGGAAT
>JAZRHX010000259.1:0-7320 GCA_045644985.1 Clostridia bacterium
CCGCTTGGCCTCCGACTTCCACGATTATAGAAGAATTTATTAAAGCACTGGGCGCGGAGGCAGTTGTGTATCCTATGCGCAACGAATGTTGCGGCGGCTACGTAACCGTAAAGGACAGAGACCTGGCTTCGAGCCGCGTCGCAAAGATTATGCACAGTGCCAAAGACAAAGGTGCCGAGGAACTGATTACGGCGTGTCCGCTTTGCTTGTACAACTTGCAGGCAAATGCAGGTAGTGACGCAGTACCGGTTACATATATCACCGAGCTTCTTGCAGAAGCTTTGGGCTTGAAATAAGGGGGCGATTGTTCATGCATTTTGATCAGAAAGAAACAGCAAATTTGATTACCCGAATGAGTGGAACCGACCCCAAGAAATGTATGAAGTGCGGTAAGTGCTCTGCTTCTTGTCCTTCTTTTGACGAGATGGAGTATCATCCGCATCAATTCGTTTCCATGGTAGTAAAGGGTGACGTAGAGCGATTGCTTGCCAGCAAGTCTATTACCAAGTGTTTGACTTGTTTTGCTTGTGTACAGCGTTGTCCCCGTGGCGTAGAGCCTGCCAACATCATCGAGGCTGTTCGTGTAACGGCTTTGAGACAGCAAGGAACTTGCTACTTGTCTCCCGATGACGTGCCGGCTATTGTGGATGACCAAATTCCTCAACAGGCGTTGGTCAGCGCATTCCGTAAGTACAGAAAATAAGATAGGTGGTGTTGAGTTTTGCAGAGAATCGGAGTTTTTGTTTGCTGGTGCGGAAGTAACATTGCAGCTACCGTTGACGTAGATCGCGTTGTAGCAGAGGCAAAGGTTCAGCCCAATGTTGTATTTGCACAAGATTATCAGTATATGTGTTCTGAAGCGGGGCAAGGCATCATTCGGAATGCAATTGCAGAGCACAAACTTACAGGTGTTGTAGTTTGTTCCTGTTCCCCCAGAATGCACGAGAATACGTTTAGAAAGGCTGCGGAGCGCGCAGGTTTGAACCCTTACATGGTTGAAATCGCCAATATCCGTGAGCACTGTTCTTGGATTCACAAGGATAAAGACGAAGGTACGGAGAAGGCTTGCGTATTGATGCGGGCAGCCGTTGCGAAGGTATTATTAAACGCACCTTTGAAAGCCGGAGAGAGCAAAGTTACCAAACGCGCTTTAGTCATCGGCGGGGGTATTGCCGGTATCCAAACGGCATTGGATATTGCGGATGCAGGATTTGAAGTAGACATTGTTGAGAAACGTGCCACCATCGGCGGCCGTATGGCGCAGCTGGATAAGACGTTCCCCACGTTAGATTGTTCCGCTTGTATCTTAACCCCTAAGATGGTAGAAGCTGCTGCCAACGAGAAGGTTAAGCTTTATACATATAGCGAAGTTGAATCCGTAGGCGGTTTCGTAGGTAACTTCCACGTAAAGATTCGTAAGAAAGCACGTTACGTGAAAGACGACATCTGCACGGGCTGCGGTGCTTGTATGGCAAAGTGTCCTTCCAAGAAGGGTTTGAACGAGTTCAATATGAACCTCAATAACCGTCCTGCAATCTACATTCCTTTTGCACAGGCGATTCCCAATGTTGCGGTCATTGATCCTGAGCAATGTATCAAGCTCAAGACCGGCAAGTGCGGTCTTTGTGAGAAGGTTTGTACCGCAGGCGCTATTGATTATACCCAGAAAGATGAGATCATTGAGGAAGAGTACGGTGCAATCGTGATGGCAACCGGTTTCCAGCCCATTGATGCATCTAAGTTTGACGAGTATTCTTACTCCACTTGCCCGGACGTTGTAACTTCTCTTGAGTTAGAGCGTTTGATGAATGCGGCGGGTCCTACGGGCGGCGTTCTTTTGAAGCCTTCTGACAAGACCCATCCCAAGTCCATCACCTTTATTCAGTGTGTAGGTTCCCGTGACGTAAGCGGAAGAGGTAAGTGCTACTGCTCCAAGATTTGTTGTATGTACACCGCGAAGCACGCCATGTTGATTCGCGACAAATATCCGGACGTGGAAGTACACGTATTCTACATCGACGTTCGTACGCCGGGTAAGAACTTTGACGAATTCTACCGCCGCGCTGTTGAACAGTATGACGTAGACTACATCAAGGGTCAGGTCGGTAAAGTGTATGAGGAAGACGGACACTTGGTAGTACAAGGCGTCGACCTGATTGCAAATGAGCAAATTATTTTGAATACGGATATGGTTGTTCTTGCAACGGCAATTGAGCCGGATCCTACCGCAAGAAAAGTTGCTTCTATGCTGACTGCAAGTATTGATACCAACGACTTTATTACAGAAGCCCACCCCAAGCTTCGTCCTGTAGAGAGCCCCACGGCAGGTATCTTCCTGTCCGGTGTGTGCCAAGGTCCTAAGGATATTCCCGAGACCGTTTCTCAGGCAGGTGCGGCTGCTGCGAAAGTAATCGGTTTGCTTGCGAAAGATAAACTGCTTACCAATCCTTGCGTATCTCACTCCAACGAACTTCTGTGTAACGGATGTTCCTGCTGTGAGAAGGTATGTCCTTACGGCGCAATCGGGTATGAGGATAAACTCATTAACGACCACGGCGTAAGCGAAACTCGGAGAGTTTGCGTTGTCAATGAAGCGCTCTGTCAGGGCTGCGGTGCTTGTACCGTTGTATGTCCTTCCGGCGCGATGGATTTGAAGGGCTTCTCCAACAAACAGATTATGGCGGAGGTGGATGCAATATGCCGATGAATGAAGCAAATCAGGAAATCAAGAAAGAGTGGAAGCCGAAGATCGTAGCATTCTGCTGTAACTGGTGCAGCTACGCAGGTGCTGACCTTGCAGGATCTTCTCGTTTGGTATATCCCGCAGACGTAAAGATTATCCGCGTACCTTGCTCTTGTCGTGTGAACCCCATGTTCATTTTACGGGCTTTCGAGAAAGGCGCAGACGGTGTGATCCTTTGCGGTTGCCACCCCGGTGACTGCCACTACAGCACCGGTAACTATTACACAAGACGGAGAATGACGCTCCTTTTCAGCATGCTGGATTATATCGGTGTTGAGAAGGGCCGTACCCGGGTTGAATGGGTATCTGCGGCAGAGGGCGTTAAATTCTCTACAGTTATGAATAACTTCGTATCCAAGATTTATGAGTTGGGCGAGAACGTAAAGGTGGGTGATCTTCGATGCAAACAGTAAGTGCAAAAGTTCTTGAACGTGTTCGCCAGTTAATGGCAGACGGTACTGTCACGAAGGTTGTTGGCTGGAAGAAAGGTGAATTCTTCTACGACTGTGCACCTTCCGTATTTGAAACCGCCGAATCTTTAAATGATTTGGTTTACGATTCTTTCTGTGCTTCTAACTTAAGCAAGTACATGATTAAGAACAGTGTTCTGCCTGAGGGCCAGACCGGCAAAGTACTGGTACTATTGAAGCCGTGTGATACATACAGTTTCAATCAGCTTCTTACTGAACACCGTATTCAGCGTGACAACGTTTATATCTTAGGCGTTGGTTGCGAAGGCATGGTGGATATCGAGAAAGTTAAGGCACAGGGTATTAAGGGTATTACCGGTGCGTCTGAGAAGGACGGCATTTTAACCGTTGAGACTGTATACGGAAATAAAGACGTTGCTGTGAAAGACGTTCTTGTAAATAAGTGTGAGACTTGTAAAGGTAAGGCCCACGTAATTTACGATGAACTGATCTCCGAGAACGAAGACGAAGGTCCTGTAGGCGATCGTTTCGAAGGCGTTCGCGCGTTGGAAGCGATGACTTCCGAAGAGCGTTTTGCATTCTGGAAAGCAGAACTTTCCAAGTGTATTCGTTGTAACGCCTGCCGCAACGCTTGTCCCGCTTGTTCTTGTCGCAAGTGCGTATTCGATAACAATGCATCGGGTATTGCATCCAAGGCAAACACAGACAGCTTTGAAGAGAAGATGTTCCATATTATCCGTGCATTCCACGTAGCAGGTCGTTGTACCGACTGCGGTGAGTGTACAAGAGTTTGTCCTCAAGGCATTCCCCTTCACTTGTTTAACCGTAAATACATTAAGGATATTAATGAATTCTACGGCGATTACAGTGCAGGTGAGACCGCAGGACAGAGAGGTCCGTTGATCAACTTTACGTTAGACGACGTGGAGCCTCAGATTGTAAGCGATAGGGAGGGGAATTGATCATGAAGAAGATTGCTTTTTCCCAGATTGATAATTTATTGGCAGCCATTGCAGCAACACAGAAGCTGTATATGCCGGTAGAAACTGCCGGGCAGTACAACTACGGCGAGTGGACTCCGGGAACAAAGTACAATCCGGACGTACTCCACACGGTTAAGAGCGCTAAGAGCGTGTTCTTCCCCCAAAGTGAAGACTTGATTCGTTTCCAAAGAGACGGTATGAATCTTTCTATCAGCCCGGTTGCTCTGGAGGATGAAGATTTCGTTGTGTTCGGCGTTCATGCCTGCGACGTGAAAGGTTTCTCCGTATTGGACCGCGTATTCTTGTACGATCCGGTGGATGCCTACTACACAAGCAGAAGAAAGCACGGAACGATTTTCTCCGTGATGTGTAAAGCGCCTGAGGAGACTTGTTTCTGTGGCGCCTTCGGCATTGATGCAACCGAGCCCGGCGCCGACGTGGATTCTTGGATTGCAGAGGATGCTTTGGTGATGCGTGCCAACACCGAGAAAGGTGAGAAATTGCTGGAAAGCCTTGGTTCTATGTTGACAGATTGCGACGATACCGCTGCAGACAAAGCAAAGGCAGAGACGAAAGAAATTCTTGGCAAATTGCCTTTAGCAGACTTGAACACCAACGGCTTCGGTAAAGACGTAGATTTGCTTACGTTGTTTAACCGTCCTGAGTGGAAGGAATTGGCTTCCGGCTGCTTGGGTTGCGGTACGTGTACGTACGTATGTCCTACCTGTCAGTGCTACGATGTGCGGGATTACAACACCGGCAAGGAAATTCAACGTTTCCGTGTATGGGATTCTTGTATGTATTCCGATTTTACCATGATGGCACACGGCACCAACCGCCCCGACCACACCCAGCGTTTCCGTCAGCGGTTTATGCATAAGTTAAAGTATTATCCGGACAGATACGAAGGCGTATTCGGCTGCATCGGTTGCGGCCGGTGCTTGCAGAAGTGTCCGATTTCCATGAATATTGTCAAAGTAATGAAGAAGTTGGGAGGCGAAGCATAAGATGAGTGAGAATTGTACCTGCCATTGCCACGACGGTATGGAAAGAGATATGCTGATCCCTCAGCTTGCAGTTGTAACCGCTATTCGGCAAGATACGCCGGACGTTAAGACATTCCGTGTAGAAGGATTGAACGGAGAGAAATTGTTCGACCATATGCCCGGACAGTGTGCCATGGTCACACTTCCCGGTGTAGGTGAGGCGATGTTCTCTATCACGTCTTCTCCCACGCTTACGGAATATAAAGAATTCAGTATTAAGCGTTGCGGTGAGTTGACAGACGCTCTTCACGCCATGGAAGTTGGCCAGCAAATCGGCGTTCGCGGACCTTACGGAAAGCAGTTCCCTGTGGATACAGAGTTCAAGGGTAAGAACTTGCTCTTTATCGCTGGCGGTATCGGTTTGGCACCGCTGCACTCCGTTATTAACTACGTACGGGCAAATCGGAAAGACTACGGTCACGTGGATATTCTCTACGGATCCAGAAGTGCAGACGATTTGGTTGACTACGATGAAATCAAGAATGAGTGGATCGGCGAGGAAGATACCAACGTGTACATCACCATTGACCGCCCCCAAGAGGGTTGGGACGGCCACGTAGGTTTCGTACCGGCTTATTTGAAAGAGCTGGCATTTGAACCCAACTGTACCGCCATCATTTGCGGACCACCGATCATGATTAAGTTCGTATTGCAAGCTTTGATTGAAATGGGCTTCGACAAGACCCAGGTATACACTACGCTGGAGCTTAAGATGAAGTGCGGAATCGGTAAATGCGGACGTTGCAACATTGGATCTAAATACGTATGTAAAGACGGTCCTGTATTCCGTTGTGACGAAATTGACGAATTGCCAAACGAGTATTGATGCAAGGAGGATATACAGTAATGGAGGATATGGTAAAGATTTATATTGCCGGTAAGATGTATGAAGTTCCGGCCAGCCTGACGATTATGAACGCTATGGAGTACGCAGGCTACCAACATAAACGTGGTTGCGGTTGCCGTGCAGGTTTCTGCGGCGCATGCGCAACAATTTACAGAATTAAGGGTGAGACCGAACTTAAGTTCTGTCTTGCTTGTCAGACAAAAGTACAGGAGAACATGTACATTGCAAGCCTTCCTTTCTTCCCCGGTCAGAAGAAGGGCTATCAGATTGAGGCCATTAAGCCCACAGAGACCATTATGATGGAACTCTACCCCGAAATTTACAGCTGTATCGGTTGTAATGCTTGTACCAAGGCTTGTCCGCAAGGCTTAAATGTTATGCAGTATATCGCATACGCACAGCGTGCAGAGTACGAGAAATGCGCAGAGGCATCTTTCGACTGTATCGCTTGTAACATGTGCGCATCTCGCTGTCCTGCACAGATCACACACTCTATGGTATCGCTTTTGGCACGCCGCTTGAACGGTAAGTACATTCAGCCCCACAGCGACCACGTAGACGTAAGAGTTCAGGAAATCATCAACGGCGAATATAACCAACTTATTGAGACGTTGGCAAACAAGCCTTTAGAAGAAATCAAAGAACTCTACAACCACAGAGATATTGAGAAATAATCGGGGAGGTTTATGTAAAATGGCGAACGTATTGACACAAGAAATGCTGGACTCCATTAAGAAAGTTGAAGCCAGCCGTGCATCCAGAATCGGGGCTGAACTTCGCAGAATGACTGCAGAAGAGAAGCAACAGGTTCTTAATGATTTTCACCCGGACTACAAGTCTGAAGGCTTCTCCGTATTGACCGTAGGTCCTAACAAAGGGGAGAAAGTTCCTTGCGAGCTTGCTGACCTGCTTCAAGGTAAGAGCCGCATCTTAGGCGTAGACATTGATTTGGACAATATCACTTACGACGTAGACGTATTGATTATCGGTGGCGGCGGTGCCGGTGCTTCTGCTGCAATCGAGTCCGATAATAACGGTGCAAAGACCATGATCGTTACGAAGCTTCGTATCGGGGACGCCAACACCATGATGGCAGAGGGCGGTATTCAGGCTGCGGATAAGCCCAACGACTCTCCTGTAACCCACTACTTGGATGCTTTGGGCGGCGGTCACTTCTACAACAAGCCCGAACTTTTGAAGAAGTTGGTTATGGACGCTCCTGGCGCCATTCAATGGCTCAACAACCTGGGCGTTATGTTTGATAAAGAAG
>JAZRHX010000260.1:0-2719 GCA_045644985.1 Clostridia bacterium
TCTATCTTGAAATTGCAGAGAAAACAGCCGACTACATTCTTTCGGAAATGACTGCTTCGGAAGGGGGATTCTTCAGTTCCCAGGATGCAGACAGCGAAGGCGAAGAGGGAAAATATTATCTCTTCACCCCCGATGAAATCATCCGGGTACTGGGGCAGGACAACGGCATCGCCTTCTGTCGCCATTATGATATTACAGACAAGGGAAATTTTGAAAGCAAGAACATTCCTAATCTGCTCCAAAGCGACCCCTTGGACGTATCTTACGAAACCTTTCTGCCATCCCTTAAAGACTATCGCAGCAAGCGAAGCACCCTTCACCGAGATGAGAAAATCTTAACCGCTTGGAATAGCTTAATGATTGCCGCCTTGTGCCAACTTTATTTAGTCAGCGGCAAAGACATTTATCTTTCCGCCGGGAAGAAAGCCTACCGCTTCATCCGGGAAAATCTGTGTGACGGAGAAACCTTGTACGTGCATTTTCATGCAGGGCGGCGTGGGGTAAAAGGGTTCTTAGATGATTACGCAGCCTGCATCTTTGCAGCCCTCTCTTTGTACCGAGCCACACTGGACCAGGCATATTTAACCCATGCCAAAACCTTATGTAAGAAAGTTCTGCAGGATTTCAGCGACGAGGCAGGAGGATTTTATTTATACGGCAGCCAGCACGAAGCGCTGATTCTGCGTCCCAAGGAAACTTATGACGGGGCCATTCCCAGCGGGAATTCCTTCATGGCCTATAATCTGGTGCATTTATCCTTGCTCACCGATGAAACACAATACAAAGACGCATCCCAAAAACAGCTCCAATTTCTTACCCAAAATGCTTCCCAAGCACCTATGTATCACAGTATGTTCTTGTGCGCCCTTTTACACCACAACTATCCGCCGATGAAAATCACCATTGTACCGGATGAGGAGTCAGATACAAGCATTTTACCCCGAGCTCTACCTGCAAATGCAGTAGCCGTCCTGCTCCCCCGCCCCACCGAAGCATACCCCTTGAAGAACGGTAAGACCACCTATTATGTATGTCAAGGTCACAGTTGCTTGCCTCCAACCAATCAATTGTAAGATTGGAGATAAGCAGGGTCAAGGTTCAATCCCCTTAATATCATCCGTCGCCGGATTATTGATCAGGTTCCCTTCTTTGGTAAAACGAGACCCATGACAAGGACAGTCCCAACTGTGCTCCGCTTTGTTATACTTTAACGCGCAACCCAAATGAGGACATCGAGGGGTGGCGGGCGTCAGGAGACCTACGGTGGATTCAAAGGCATTGATGCCCAGTTGCAAATGGAGCATACTGCGAGACGGGTCGAAGACTTGGGCGTAAGGGTTGGCTTTGCCCTGCACCAAGTCACAAAGCAAATTTGCCGCCACCATACTGTTGGTCATCCCCCACTTATTAAAACCGGTGGCCACGTACACATCCGGAATCGTCTTTGCGTATTGTCCAATATAAGGCACGCCGTCTAAGGTCATACAATCCTGGGTAGCCCATTTGGCTACAATTTCCGCCTTGGGATAGTGGCGACGGGCGAAGTTTTCTAATTCCTGCCAACAACCGCCCTTTTTACCGGTACGATGCCCCCCGCCGCCCAAAAGCAGAAGACCTCCGTAATTGCGGAAAGACAGACCCGTGTCCGATTCATCCACGTACATCCCCCGTACGTCCGGCGCCCCTTTCAGGGCGATTACGTAGGAACGGTGCTGGTACAGTTTCAGGGAAAAGAGGCCGTGTTTGTTGAGTACGGGAAAATGGGTGGCAATAATCAATTTATTGTAATGAATGGTGCCAAAATTGGTTTTGACGCTGCCGGGTAGGAACTCCGTCACTTTGGTGTGCTCATAAATGGGCAGGTCGCGGGCGATGGCGTGCAAAAATTTCAAAGGATGAAACTGGGCTTGCTTGGGGATGCGCACGGCACCGGCTACGTCCACGGGCAGTATCCCCGCGTCGGCGTAAGTCGCCTCCACGCCCAATGCGCCCAGGGCTTTGATTTCTTGCTGAATCTTCTTGGGGTCGTCTACGGTGTAAACATAATTGTCTTTTTCTTCCCAGTCGCAGGGAATTTGTTCGCAAAGCCGGGCATATTCTTGGATGGCCTTTTGCTGGGCTTCTAAATAAAGACGGGCTTTGTTTGTCCCCCATTGTTTGATTAGTTTATGATAAATCAGGCTGTGCCCCAGAGTCACTTTTGCCGTGGTGTAGGCGGTCACGCCGCCGCAGATTTGATCCGCTTCTACTAAGATACATTTTACCCCGGCTTGGGTCAGCTTGTAGGCACAGAGGATGCCGGCGATACCGCCGCCTACGATTAAAACGTCAATGGCTTTGTTTTCTTGCAAAGGCTTAAAGTGCGGTGCGTCCCCGACTTGCATCCAAATGGATTCCATCCAAAGTCCCTCCTTGTGGGTTTTGGATTAGTGTTGGTGAGTGGCGGGGAAAATATGCATTGATAAACTCGATACGGAGTCGCAATGACGTCCAAATCGCAGTTTACGAACTGTGGCTTTTTCCTTTTTGAAAATCTGTAAAAAAAAGGAACCGGACGCATCCAGTTCCCTTAAGTATGCTCCGCAGAGACATACCGCAATTCACATTTGAAGCATTTCAAAACGCCACCACTTCCGGCTCTTTCCCAAAAGCGCAGAAGGACGCCGTGGCATTCTTCATATAAAACACCTGTGTATTCCCGTCGTGCTCATCATACATC
>JAZRHX010000261.1:0-1366 GCA_045644985.1 Clostridia bacterium
CGTCTACCCGAAATTTAACGCAAAAAATGTTGGATATCCATAATACGTCTCCCTTGGCTTCGGCTGCACTGGGCAGATTGCTTACGGGTGCGTGCTTAATGTCGAACCAACTGAAGAACGATACGGATAGTATTACTTTGCATGTGAAGTGTGAGGGCCCCATTGGTGGTTTGATTGCTGTATCCGATGCGTTCGGTAACGTGCGAGGCTATTGCCAGAATCCTCACGTGGACTTGCCTTTGCGAGAAGATGGTAAATTGGACGTGGGCGGCGCTGTGGGGAAAGGCGTTTTAAATGTAATGAAGGATTTAGGCATGAAGGAACCTTATGCGGGCACCGTTGAACTGCTTTCCGGTGAAATTGCGGAGGATCTGTCTTATTACTTAATTTCATCCGAACAAGTGCCTTCCGTGGTGGCGTTAGGTGTTTTGGTGATACCTTCTGAAACGGCGCCTTGCGGTTATGAGATTGCAGCAGCAGGTGGCTATATGATTCAATTAATGCCCGGTGCGCCGGAATCTTTAATTGATTCGCTCGAACAGCGGGTGGCGGGCTTCTTGCCGGTTACGATGATGCTGAATGCGGGTGCTACAATTACCGAGGTTTGTGAAGATTTACTCCGGGGGTTGGATTTCCAAGTGCAGAAAGAAATTCCTTGCGGATACCACTGCAACTGTTCCAAAGAGCGCATGGAGAAAGCTTTGGTCAGTATCGGGAAGGCGGAACTGAAAGCGATTGCCGACGAAGATCACGGCGCAGAAATTGTTTGCCATTTCTGCAATACCCGATATGGGTTTGAGGAACAAGAACTGCGGAAGATGCTGGAATGAAATATTTATTTTTTGATATTGAATGTGCCAACTGTTACGATGGTGTGGGGAAGATTTGTGAATTTGGCTACGTACTTACCGATGAGACTTTTCGTATTTTGGAGGAGAAAAGTCTAAAAATGAATCCTCGCGCTCCTTTTGATAAGAAAGGGTTTGGCATGGGCGGTATTCATTTGGAATGTCCCTTTGCATTTTACCAAACCCAACCGGATTTCCGCTGTTTCTATCCCAAAATTCGAGATTTGCTGGAGCGACGGGATTTTCTTGTGGTCGGCCATGGCACAGAGAATGACGTGCGTTTTTTGTTCAATGAGTGCGAACGATATGGATTGCCGCCTATTGATTTTAAATTCTATGATACTTGTGAATTAGCAAAGGTCATTTACGGACGTACCAATCATTTGAGTTTGAAAGCATTATACGGGGAGTTTTGCAATCATGACGACGTGCAGCAAAATCATCGAAGCCTGGAAGATGCTTATATGACCCGGGACGTTGCGAAATTCTATACGAGGGATTTGAAACGGAAATTTTCA
>JAZRHX010000262.1:0-6988 GCA_045644985.1 Clostridia bacterium
GGTTACATGCGTATCCACCACGTAAGCCGGATAGCCGTAAAGTTCACCCAACACCAAATTGGCCGTTTTGCGACCTGTACCGGCAAGTGCTGTAAGGGATTCCATGGTATCCGGCACCTGACCATCATGTCGCGCCAAAAGTTGCTGACAGCACAGTTTAATATTCTTAGCTTTATTCTTATATAAGCCCGTTGAGTGAATATACTGTTCAATTTCAGAAACGTCTGCTTCCGCAAAAGACCGAGCGTCCGGAAAACGTTCAAATAATGCAGGCGTTACCATATTCACTCTCGCATCGGTACACTGGGCTGACAACTGCGTGCTGATCAACAATTCCAAGGGTGTACGCCAATTTAGGGAACATCGAACCTCCGGGTATTCTGCCTCTAAGGCACTGATAATCAGATCCAGTTCTTTACGAAGCATGAAGCGTCACCGTAATATTCAAATATTCCCCGGTCGTAGTTCTAAATATTTTCATAGAAACAGGCGTTTCCACACCGTTACGAAGCAAAACTTTTCGAAGCGCGGCAAATTTTGTAATCTTCTCCCCTTGAACTTCACAAATAATATCATTCTCCCGAATGCCGGCCTCTTTCGCCGCACTGCCTGCTTCTACAGAGACTACGTACGCCCCTAAAGGCCAGCCCTTACTGTTAGCAACTTTAGCGGTATATTCCGTATTCACCTGAACACCAAGCATAGGCTTTACGTAGCGACCATACTTAAGGAAGGAGTTCACTATCCGGGAAACAGTATTAGAATTAATTGCAAAGCCCATCCCTTCAAAAGATTCATCCACAATCTTAATCACACAAATACCAATGAGCTTGCCCTCTTTATTCAGCAATGCGCCGCCGCTGTTGCCGGGGTTGATCGCTGCAGTAGTCTGAATCAATTCATAAACGGTCACTTGCGCAGAAGAAGACGTAATATCCCGGTCCAAACCGCTGATAATACCTTCACTGATGGAATTCATAAATTCCAATCCCCCGGGACATCCGATGGCAGCTACCGGCTCCCCCACTTCCAGGGTATCCGCATCCTCAAATTCAATAGGATGCAAGCCTTTTGCACTAACCTTAACCATGGCAATATCATTCTCCGCATCAAAACCAATCAGGGACGTAACTTCGTAGTATTCCGTAAGGTCTGTATTAAAGTATACAAGGACTTTATGATTACTGCTAAGGGTACCTGTTTTTGTATTGATTGCCATTTCAATAACGTGGTGGTTGGTAATAATCTGACCGTCTTCAGAGTAAATGACGCCGGAACCTTGAGATACAATTGTACTCTTTGTGAGTTCGTCCCAGGGGTTGGCAAAATAACGTACTTCAATGCCCACCACAGACTTGGAAGCTTTGGCATAAACAGCAGAAGCAGAAATTTCCCCGTCCACTGTAATGGTTACCTGATCTCCGGGTGCTACGTTCTCACCCCCTACAGTAACGTTCTCCTGATTAGGATAAGGGTTCTGAGGTGTCACCGCCACCACGTATTTGCGTACAATATGGGCCAGCAGACTCTGATCGTAAGACGGATAGAAAGCCACAATGCCCATTGTAATGGATAAAACCAGCAGGGTAGCCACCACAGAAAGAATTACAGCTCGAACAGTATGACCGCCAGCACCTTCCTGTACGTCTTCCTCGGCAAGGCGACGCCTTTCTTCTTTCTTTCGGGCCTTATAGGCAGCCTTTAGTCTGCGCATTTCTTCCTTGTAGTCTACGGATTCCTCCTCCGATGAAACTTCCGTAGCAAATTCTTCCTGTGTAGCTTCCTGTTCCGGCATCATTTCAGAAACTTCTTCCGTTAATTCCAAGGATTCCGTTTCGTGCATAGATTCTTGATTCTCTGTCATTTGGATATTTCCTCCTCATTTCGGTTCTGTTTCGGCTCCTCGGTAGGAATGGTAAAAATAAACTTAGAGCCTACTCCCAATTCGCTTTCCACGCGGACTGTTCCCCCGTGTGCTTTCATAATATTCTTAACAAGTGAAAGGCCAAGACCGGTTCCCTTCTTGTCCAGACCCCTGGACTGATCCACTTTGAAGAATCGTTCGAAAATCATCTTTTGGTCTTCTGCGGAAATACCTTGACCCGTATCTTCCACAGTAACTTCCACACCACCTCGAACCAAACCGGTTCGCACTGTTATTGTACCACCTGAATTTGTAAATTTCACGGCATTTTGAATTAAATTTATGAACACTCTTGTGACAGAAGGCACGTCCACCCATGCAAAAGCCTGGGATGTTTGGAAATCCAGGGCTGTATTTAGACCTTTATCCCGAATGAGCGGTTCCAATTTGGAAACGCAGTCTGCCGCAATTAAATTCACGTCTTCCCGTTTAAAGTCCAATTTCGTATGTCCGGACTGAAGCCTCGCCACGTCCAACAAATCGTTTACCAACGTGTTCATGCGCGTAATTTCATTGCGCACAATCCCCAGATATTTAGCCTGTCTTTCCGGAGGAATCACACCCTCCAAAATGGCATCAATAAATCCGCCAATAGAAGTCATAGGTGTTCGCAGCTCGTGAGACACGTTGGCAATAAAGTCATTGCGCATCCGGTCAAGATTTGCCAAAGATTCCTGCATCTGGTTAAAGCTTTCCACCAAAGCGCCGATTTCATCATCACTTCGCTTCGGAATCTTTTGTTCAAAGGATCCATCTGCCACCCGGGCAGCAGCCGCTTGCAATTCCCGCAAAGGATCCGTTACTTTTTTGGTGAAAAAGATTAAAATAATCAATTCCAACACAACCGCCGCAATGGTGACCACTACGAAATAATCGACTACCGTGTTCCGCGCTGAAACCACGTTAGGAATGGGGACTGATACAATCACCAAACCACCTAAAGTATCAATCTTCGTTTCAGGATGAATATAGGTGATGCGTTGGGATACGGTAAAATACCGCACGTTCCGATTGGCATAAAGTCCATAGAAATTATCTTGATCTCTTAAAGGACCCTCCTGCTTAATCGTCTTTGCATATTGTTCATTCTCCGGCAAATACACAGTATCCCCCCGCACCAAAAAACGATCCATAATATCCTCCGGAAGTACCTTTCGTCCTGCCGAATCCAAAGCAGGAGTATCATCCGGAAGTCGGGGGTATGCATGGGCAATGGCACCGTCAGGTTTCGCAATAAAAATGTACGCTTCATCCCCTAAAAAACCTTCGTATTGTTCCATGGTATTCTGTAAGTTCAGCAAATCCTGCTCGTAGGTATGCTGTAGTTTGCCAGAAATCCAATCTCCTTTGGAATCCTTTCCATTGTGTTCCGATTGAATGCACGCAACCCACAGGTCGTCTAAAGCCTGGATTGTGCGTACAATGTCCTCTTCTTTCGCATTCAACATGTACCGCTGTACCAATCCGGACATCAAAACCCCGGATAAAACAGAAGAAAGCACAATAGTAATAGTGAATATTAAAAAGAATTTCAGAAGAATAGGACGCTTACGCATCGTTGGAATCTCCTTCCCCGAGATTTTGAAAATTACTCAAATAAAAATCCGCCGATTTCTGCATGTTTCGGAAACCGGCGGCTAACGTATCGACTCTTATTTCACTTCAAATTTGTATCCTACGCCCCACACGGTCTTAATCTGCCAATTATGAGGAGTGGCTCCTTCAATCTTCTCACGTAGACGCTTAATATGCACGTCCACCGTTCTGGAATCACCAAAGAAATCATATCCCCAAATGTATTCTAAAAGTTGTTCACGGTTATACACCTTATTGGGATTAGAAGAAAGGAAGAATAACAATTCCAATTCTTTCGGCGGCATCTGAACTTCCTGCCCGTCCACTTTCACGGTAAATGTGGTCCTGTTGACAAGTAAATTAGGGTATACAACTTCTTCATGCGTATCTTTCTCTGCAGTACCGGTTCGTCTCAAAACTGCCTTGACACGCGCGGTAAGCTCTTTCGGTTCAAAAGGCTTCACCATATAATCGTCTGCACCCAACTCTAAACCCAGTACCTTATCAAAAGTTTCTCCCTTTGCAGAAAGGAAGATAACCGGAATCTGACTGATCTTCCGAATTTCTCGGCATACCTGCCACCCATCTGCACCCGGAAGCATAACGTCCAGAATCACTAAATCCGGTGTAGTCTCTTTAAATATCTCAATTGCGGTCAATCCGTCATTGGCAACGCTTACGTCGAAGCCCTCTTTCTCTAAATACAACTGAATCAACTCGCAAATATTCACTTCATCATCAACTACAAGAATCTTTTGTTTCACAAACTGTGCCATAAATGTTCCTCACTTTCCCATCGATAGCTTGGTGCATCATATCTTGTACATTATACCACATTTTACGAAGATTTCCAGTATCATGTGAAAATTTTTTGAATAAGCGATCAAAGATGTATTACGGAGCACTGCCCTCAATCTTCCGCAGGAAGTTTGCCGCCAAAATAATATCGTCCTCCGGTACATATTCACCTCTTGTGCTGTATATTTGAAGCCCTTTTACACCAATCCTCGCTGCGGCTTCGATTGCCTCTTTTGTCTTTAGTTTGAAAGATTCTAACATCGCGCCAACAGGAATTGCCACGTAGAAAGGACAAGAACTCCAAAAACTTTGATTCGTAAAGTAACGTCATCTGGATGTTAAATGAATCATCCGCCGTTTTAGTGTCTTGTTTTTCCGGGAAAGGTGGTACAAATTCGCAATATTTCTAAAAAAGAGCCAGCGTCACCAATACTTTACGAATTGCAAAACCCCAAATATCCTCTATTTACATTTTAATATCTACACATTATACTAACAAAAGGTATTTTACCCCAAGGAGATGGAGAGAAATGAACGTAACCAGCCCACAAGAATCCCTGTGGAACGGCTATAAACGCCTTGATTTTGATTTTTGCAATCGTCACGCTATATTGGTCTGTCCCAAGACACCGGATATCCATAAAAATTGGCTTTTGAAGACGGAGTATTTCGGTGCTTTTCCCAAACTGGAGCTTTTGATGCTGGAACAGGGTTTCCACGTAGCGCATATTCAAAACGAAACCCGTTGGTGTAAGCCTTCGGATACTGAAATGCAAGCCACATTTATCGCTTATCTCCACAATCATTATGGATTAGCGTCCCGTTGTACACCTGTTGGAATGAGTTGCGGCGGAATGCAAGCCATTTTTCTTTCCGCTAAACATCCTGAGTTGGTGAACGCGTGCTATTTAGATGCACCTGTTGTCAATCTGCTCAGCTGTCCTGCAGGACTTGGACTGGCAGGTAACAGCATGTGGGCTGAATTTGAGCAAGCTATGGGGCTTTCCCTTTCAGAACTCATAGGGAGCCGCGTGCATCCTTTAGATTACGTACCGACCATGGTCGCCCATAAAATTCCTGTTTATTTAGTAGCAGGCGACAGCGATGAAACCGTCCCCTACTGTGAGAACGGCGCTTTGGTAGATCAAATTTATCGTAATATGGGCGGTGAGATTGTCACCGTGGTGAAGCCCGGTTGTGACCACCATCCCCACGGATTGGAAGACCCAACACCCATTGCAACCTTTATCTTACAACACAGTTAAGTGGAATTTCTTTACTTTGTACCATAATAAGCTTTCTCTCCGTGCTTTTTAATAGTGTTTACCAATAGCGCTTGCCGTAAAAGTTCTTGAACGCTAAGCGCTGTTGTATGTCATGCCATCATAGCAACTTTTTCAAGAATCAAGGCATGTCCTACCGACCTTTTGAAGGCAAGTCCATGCATCTGCCTGTCAAAAAGGTGTATGAAAAAAGTGAAACTACCGGAAAAGCCATTGTGGCAATAGCCTATAACAACACCCCGTCTTCACGAAAAGATAGGGTGTTGTACTGTTCAATATACAATTCTAAAATAATCCAAATAAGCCTTAAAACGATCCTGGGCGGTAAGACAGGTGTCCATAAGGAAACCTTTTTCGCACTCCCATTCTTTGAGGCCGCGGTAGTAGAACAGCTTCAGATTATCTTCGATAATGAACGGCACAATGTTATGCTTCAGGCACTCCTTAAAGAGGAGCAGGCGGCCCACACGGCCGTTTCCGTCCTGGAAGGGGTGGATGCGTTCAAAGGCCACATGGAAGGCTACGATGTCTTCAAAGGTCTTAGAGGGCAACTCATTCTCCACAAAATTTTCGAAGAAAACTTTACAAATGACTGCACGCATGGTATATTCATATTAGCTATTATGTTTTTTTGGGAAAGGAATACTACTATGAACGGACCTGATGATACAACCAGCACTTTTTGGGATAGAAGCGGTGCGGACTACGGTATCAACCGCGGCACCTTCGGCGATGGCATTGCCGGCTCATTCTGTGGCGCCAACCGCACACCCTCTGACGATGATATTTCCTTCTACTCCAACCGAGACAACAGCGACTCCGATTTTTGGAAAGAAGTCGATTCATCCTGTGAATATTGAGCTTTGAAAGGAAATACGAGCAACATGACCTTGCGCGACAGCTTGCGCACGCGCATATACCGCGGACAGCTTGCCATTTATGACACAAAAACGCACCGAGAGCTCTTTCTCGATCAACGGGATACAGAGCTCTTTTTGCATTACTTACAAAGGGGCGGTGCAATAGACCAGCCCGAGAAATTCGCTTCGATTATACAAGGGATCGAGCGTTTCGACCTATCGGAGCAACAACCACCTCTGCTCTTGCCCGGCAGACTGTATAACGCCGATTTGTACGCATTTGCTTGTGCACACAAGCTCTTGCATTCGGTTACGCTGGAGCTCACACACTGCTGCAATATGCGCTGCCGGCATTGCTATGTTACCCCTGATGCGCAAAGCGGCAAGAACGAGCTGACAACCACACAATGGAAAGCCGTACTGGCAAAGCTCAGGGACATGCAGGTGATGGAAATCACCCTAACCGGCGGCGAGCCCTTTATGCGCGAGGATATTTTCGATATCCTCTCTTATCTACGAGAGCTTGGTTTCACAGTTACGGTCTATTC
>JAZRHX010000263.1:0-2006 GCA_045644985.1 Clostridia bacterium
TTGTCTTCACTTACGTGCATGGTGATATACGTTCCACGCTCATCTAAATCAGATTCGCCCATGGAGAATTCCATGCCCGTCTCACTTTCCCAGTGAACGGCAGGGGCACCGGTAAAAGATTTTGTATCAATCTCCACTTTATCCGAAACCATAAAAGTAGAATAGAAACCAAGACCGAAGTGTCCAATAATTTGTGCATCATCCGCTTTTCCTTGATATTTTTCCAAGAAATCTTTCGCGCCGGAGAATGCCACCTGATTGATGTACTTCTCCACTTCCTCTTGAGTCATACCGATACCGTTATCAAATACGGTAATGGTGCCGGCTTCTTTATCTACAGACACTTCAATCTTCCAAGGCTCGTCCGAGGGAATTTCCGCCTCGCCGATGGCCGCTAATTTCTTTAACTTGGTAATGGCGTCATTGGCGTTAGAAACCACTTCACGAATGAAGATGTCCTTCTCCGAATATAACCACTTCTTAATAATCGGGAAAATATTCTCCGCATTAATAGAAACGTTTCCGTTCTGATACTCCATGATTCATGGACCTCCTTATAAACTATATACTTCTGCGTCCTTGAGCACTTGAATGCCCGCTTTTGCAAGAACCTTAGCCGCAGCTTCCAAAGAATCCTCTACGCGGAAGATAACCAGTGCCTTGTTTTGGGTCTTGCCTACAAACGCATAAATATAATCAATACCAATATGATTCTCATTCAATGCATCCAACGCCTTAGAAAGCGCACCGGGCTCGTCATCAATGGCAATTGCCATAACGGGAGAGCTGTTTACGGTAAAGCCGGCATCTTTGAGCACTTCCACAGCCCGATCCGGTTGGTTGACAATCAGACGTAAAATGCCAAAATGAGTCGTATCTGCAATAGAAAGGGCGTTAATATCAATCCCATTCTCTCCCAATGTTCGGGTTACATCTGCAAGTCTACCCGCTTTGTTCTCAAGAAAAACAGAGATTTGTGCTACACTCATAAAGTTTCTCCTTTCTTCTTTCCAAGTTGAACGCCTTCTTGGAAAGCTTTCTCATTCACTGCCAATAGTTTTGCAGGAACTACGCTTTCTAAAGCTTGTTTCCAAATTCCTGCTCCTATTTCCGGGAGCAATGCTGCCAGCACGCCCAGAAGGACAATATTTACGCATTTTACCGTACCGCAAGCCTCTGCGATAGATAAAGCATCGAAAGACACCATCCGAATGCCGTCCTTATCCATCTTACCCAACACGTCCCGGGGATAAACCGCTTGACCGGATACCACGGGCATAGGGTTGATTTCCTGAGTATTTGTAATGACAGTACCAGAAGGCTTCATATAGGGAAGCCACCTAAGTGCTTCTACAGCTTCGAAGGAAAGGATAATATCTGCTTCACCCAAATCAATAATCGGGGACGCTACTTGGTTACCCATTTTCACGCAAGTTACTACGCTGCCACCGCGCTGGGACATACCGTGTACTTCAGAAACCTTTACGTCTTTACCCATTAAGGAAGCTGCCGCACCTAAGAATTTGGATGCCAACAAAGTTCCCTGTCCGCCTACACCAACGATTAAAATATTTAAATTCTCCATAGTTTTCCTCCTTCTTATGCCTGGGGCTTCTCGATGGCACCGAAGGCGCACATCTGCTGGCAAAGTCCGCACCCTACGCACAAAGAGTGGTCAATTTTATAGGCATCTCCATCTTTAAAAATCGCAGGGCAGCCAAGGCGCATACAAGCACCGCATTTCCGGCACTTATCCGGATTAATAACAACAGGAGCGCCGTAGTTCACGCTCTTAAGAAGCGCACAAGGTCTTTGTGCAATGATGACAGAAGGCTCGCCGCTTTCGATTTCTTCCTTCACCGCAGCTTTAAACTTCTTCATATCAAAAGGATCTTCCACGCGAACGCGACGAACGCCGACAGCCTCAGCCAGTTTCACCAGGTTCACCGGATGCGTGTCTTCGCCCCGGATTGTCTTACCGGTGGTGGGATTCTGCTGATGACCGG
>JAZRHX010000264.1:0-2969 GCA_045644985.1 Clostridia bacterium
TGAGGAATTCACGCACGGTAGCTTCCTTGTAGAAGGTTATACTAAAGATTTGGTGGTTCGTCCTATTAAGAAATTGGTATTGGCAGATCGCTTCCACGCAACTGTATCTCACTGCGGCGGTTTTATGTACCGCACAGGGAAGGATGAAGTAGCTTCTATGCAGATGCAGAAGGCAGCTATTGTAACGAGACTTACCCATGCAACCTTGAACGGGGAGACACCTGTCACCTTGAATGCACTTCCAGGAGAAGACGGTGTTTACGCCATCTTTGATATGGGCAGAGAAACCTCCGGCTTCTGTGATTTGGATATTACAGTGGAAGAACCTTGCGACGTATTGGTAGGTTGGGGGGAACACTTATTGGATGGTCGCGTACGTGCAGCCATTCGTACCGGTTCTTGTGTGTACGACTTCTGTGCGGATTACCGTGCAAAGGCAGGCAGAAACGTATTCTTACATCCTATGCGTCGTTTGGGTAGTCGTTATTTGCAGTTATTCATTCCCGGTAAAACGGCTACGATTCACTATGCCGGTATTCGGGAGACTTATTACCCAGTAAACATAAAGCCTTTTAATTGCGGTAATTTGCTGAGAAATCGTTTATATGAAGTAGCTGTCAATACCTTACGCCAATGTATGCACGAGCACTACGAAGACTGTCCATGGAGAGAACAAGCCCTTTATACCATGGACTCCAGAAACCAGATGCTCTTTACATACCACGCATTCGGAGATACGGAATTTGCCCGTTCTTGTTTGGAGTTAGTATCCCACGGTATGCGGGAAGATCGTTTGTTAGGTCTTTGCTATCCTTCCGGCTTGGATATTCAGCCCATTCCGTCTTTCTCCTTGATTTACTTCGTACAGATGCGTGAGTATATGGATTATTCAGGAGATAAGGACTTCTTGAGAGAAAAATATCCTTTCTTGCAGAAACTTTTGAGCGTATTTATGGAGCGTCGCAGAGAAGAAGACAGTTTGATCGGTACGTTCTGTACGTTTCCTCAATACTGGAATTTCTACGAGTGGACCGACGGTTTAATTGGTACGCATCAGTCTGACGTACCTACCTACGAAGCACCTCTCAATGCATTTTTCTCTTTGGCCCTTCAAAACCTGGCTGCAATTGCGGATGCTTTGGGCTACGGAGATGACGCAGCTGAGTACCGTAAGGTCGCAGAAGAAATCAACGAAAGCATTGCAAAAGCATTTTACAATCCGGAGAAGAAATTGTTTATCTCCTTCTTGGATCGTCGCTTCGACCAATTCAGCGTACTGACTAATAGCTTGTGTGTAGTCTGTGGCGCTGCCAAGGAGGTAGATACGTCCGTGATTTTGAAGATCATGGAGTGCAATGGCCCTGCAGATACCGGTCTTACGGTATTTCCAATCACTACCTCTATGAACCTCTTCCGCTTTGACGCTATGCTTGCCATTGATCGGGAGCATTATAAGAAAGTGGTTTTGGATGAAATTGACAGAATGTTCTTTGCTATGCTTCAGGAGAATGCAACATCTCTTTGGGAAACTGCGTTGGGTGCTGCAGAAGTAGACGATTCCGGCTCTTTGTGCCACGGTTGGTCTGCAATTCCGTTGCTCTATTATAATACTTTGCTGGATTAAGGAGGCTGTTTTGTGAAACGATTTTTGATAATTCTTCTTACCTTGATTATGGTGCTTTGTGTGACTGCTTGTGGCAAGGACGATAACGTTCGGGGATCTTATGAAGGCGGGACACCCGGTGCTACACAGGCACCCGCCTCTACGGATAATTCTTTTGCAATTGGCGGTGTACAGGCAAACAAGTATGTAAATACCTTTGTCGGCCTTTCTTGCACACTGGGGTCTGAATGGACGTATATGACTGATGCGGAAATTCGGCAGAATAATGAAGCTGCTCTCGGTATGTTAGGAGATGATTATGCAGAAGCGATTCAAAATGCTACCACCTTTACCGATATGATGGCCGTTCACCAGAATCAAACGGACACAGTCAGTATTACCTTTGAGAAACTTACCGGTACCGGCCTTTTGATGACGGAAGAACAGTATGCGAATGCCAGCTCGGATGCTTTGAAAGGAGCTTTGTCCTCCATGGGAATTGACAATGTTACCACGAGCATCGGTAAGATGACGTTTGCAGGAAAGGAACATGCATATATTGATGTGTCGGGAATTGGTTATGGGATTCCTGTGTTTGAACGACTGGTTCTCGTTAAATGTTCCAATTATATGGTTAGTGTTGCTACCTGCACTTGGCAGACCAACACCTGTACAGATATTCTCGCGAAATTCCAAGCGGAATAAGACGCACTACGGAGGCCGCCGGCAGGGCGGTCTCTTTTTTGTCCCGAAAGGGCAGCCCGTTTCTATCTATGTTCTTTCTTTAAATACGCTCTGGGGGACATCCCGTATTTTCGTTTAAAAGCCTTTGAAAAATGGCAAATATCCAAGTAGCCTACGGACATGGCTGCCACAGACACAGATTCGCCTTGTACGGTCATTAATTCCACCGCTTTCTCCAAACGGTAATTGGCGATGTATTTGCCCGGAGATATACCTAAACGCTCTTTAAAAAGGGTGCTGAAATAACATCGGTCCAAGTTCAGTTGTTTTGCCAGGGAGTCAACACTGATGTCCTGCATATAGGAAGTGGAAATATAGTTTAAAGCTTTATCAATATAGTCATAAGTCTTTTTCCCGGATTCTAAAGCCCTTGAAACCAGCATCCAAATCCGACTGTTTAAGAAGGCGCTGCGACCATTCTCCATATCTTGGCAGCGGCGCATTTCCTCAAAAATCTCGCCTGCACCCGGAATTCGCAAAACCGGCGTGTTGAACACTTGGGGCATACCCTCTCCGTATCCAAACCCAATCCAAATATAATGCCCAGCATTCTCCCGGTCTGCTTCATAGTAGGTTCCGATGCCGGGGGGGATTACAAAGATTCCACCGGGGGCAATCTTGT
>JAZRHX010000265.1:0-4980 GCA_045644985.1 Clostridia bacterium
TAACCATGTGCCTTTTGCGGGAGGAAGAGTGGGTGCACTCATTGTAGCTGCCGGTACAACCAACGGTATTCCGGAAGCGATTGCGTGTGTAATCCTGGCAGGGGCTATTTGCACCGCGATTTACACGTTTAAAGGAAAGAAGAAACATTAAAGCGGCAAATCGTTTTTCTTATAGAGAATATAAAGTCCTTCCAACAAAAGATTCGGGTTGTGAAGGATTTTCTTTTTGGTATGTTTGCATATTTCTGCGGAAAGACCACCGGTTGCCACTACAAAAGCCGGCTTACCCAGTTCTTGCTCAAAACGTTCAATCATACCGTCTAACATGCTGGCATTTCCCAAAACAATTCCTGCACGCATACAGTCACTGGTATTGGTGCCGATTCCGTGCTTTGGAGAAGAAATGCTGATTTGAGGTAATTGGGCAGTCTTGGCAATTAAAGCGTTTAACGAAGTCTTAACACCGGGAAGAATAGCGCCGCCCAGCATGCAATTATTCTCGTCTACAACGCTTAACGTTGTTGCAGTACCCATATCGGCTACAATAACCGGTTTGTCGTATAAACAGGCGGCTGCAACACAGTCTACCAATAAATCGCTTCCCAGTTGTGCCGGGTTATCAATTCGAATATTAATACCGGTCTTAATGCCGGGTCCAACAATGAAAGGGGATTTGCCTGTGAGTAGGCGAATGGCTTCACAAATAGCTTCGTTGGCTGCAGGAACTACAGAAGACAAAATACTTCCGGTGATTCTGCTACTATCTATATTTCGGATTTCAAAAATAGATTTAAATTTAATTGCAAGCTCGTCCGCAGTCTGCATGCCCTCTTGGGAAGAAAGACGAGAAATAAAACAAAGCTTGTCCTGATCGAAGACACCCAGTACTATATTTGTATTACCTACATCAATTGCAAGAACCATAAAGTTACCTCTTTAACCATATAATTATATTTTACATTATAACAGAACAAAATAGTCAGTACAACTGTTGGCAGTTAAGTATTTTTTTGTTATAATTATAGAAAAATGTTGGTTTGAGGATTTGCGTGTCTATGTTGAAATTAAGTAAAGGGGAAAGAAACACATACAGACGACGAAAGGAATCAAGACGGGAGAATGCCCGTCTTAATACAGGTTTTCGAAGTCGTTGGCAGTGGTACGTATTAATTCCCATTCTGATTCTTCTCTTTATTTCCGTTCTTTCTTTAATCGTTGATAACAATCGTATTGTGGTAAGAAGTATTGTGGTAGAACATCCTCAAATACCGGAGGAATTTGATGGATTTAAGATCTTACAAATTTCGGACTTCCACGGTATTGAATTTGGTAAAGATAACCAAAGGCTGGTTGATCAAGTCAATAATCTTGAATATGATATTTTATTGCTTACAGGCGACTTCCTGTCCAAAAATCAATCCATGAAGGGCATTAAAGCCGTTCGTGAGTTGCTTATAAGCTTGGAGAATTTAGATGCACCGGTATACTTTATTTTGGGAGAGAATGACGATATTCCTAAAAGTGACAAGAAACGCCCCTCTAATTGGAATTGTTGTATTCAGCCTCAATCCGGTAACCGTGTTGTTGAAGCATTAGAATCCCTTGGTGCTACTTTTGTATATCCTATTCAAGAAATCACACGAGGGGAGGCGCGCATTTTCCTCACCGGAATTACGTACCAGGAGAAATTGTTTGACAAGTACGAGTTTGATACAGAGAAGGATTTCACGATTTGTGTGACGCATAAACCCATTGATTACAATGTCAATGCCCGATTAGAAGAAATTAACCAATATAGTTTTAAAGAGGTCGATTACGATTTGTCTATTTCCGGACACACGTTGGCGGGGCAGTACCGATTGCCTATTCTGGGCACGCTGTATTTGAAAGAATATGGTCTGTTCCCTCAAGAAAATTATGCATACGGTTTGCATAAGACTCAGGGACGTGTTAATTATATTTCTTCCGGGTTAGGCAATGCCGGCGGTTTTCGGATGTTTAATACACCGGAAATAGTTTTGTTTGAATTAAAATGCACAGAGAAGAAGGCGTAAGGGATGTTGGAACGAGCAAGTGGTATATTAATGCATATTTCTTCCTTGTGGGGTGAATACTCTGAAGGATCTTTGGGGCAGGAAGCAAAGCTCTGGATAGATTTTCTTGCAGACGGAGGCTTTCGCTATTGGCAAGTGCTTCCTTTTTGCCTGCCGGATGAATACAATTCGCCGTACAAATCTTTTAGCACGTTCAGCACCAACCCGTTCTTTATTGATTTGGAATCTTTGTACCGTCAAGGCTTGCTTACCTGGGAAGAAATGGAACAATCTAAACAACATCAATCCTACGTATGTGAGTTCGACCGACTTAACACCGAACGAATTCCACTTCTTTCTAAAGCAGCGTCTCGATATACCAAACGTGATTTAGTTCTTGCGTTTATGCAAGCACACCCTTACGTTGACCGTTTCTGCCGTTTTATGGCACTTAGAAAAGCCAATGGGGATAGACTTTGGATAGATTGGGAGATTCAGGAACCTGATCCGGAGACGTTATGGCAATGGCAATTTATGCAGTACATATTTCATCTTCAATGGCAGGAAATTCGTGCCTATGCCCACAGCAAAGGCATTGCTATTATTGGAGATTTACCCATTTACGTTGCTTTTGACAGCAGTGACGTATGGGGCGATCCGGAGCAATTTTTACTGGATGAGGAATTAAAACCCGTAGAGGTGGCCGGTGTGCCGCCGGATTATTTTTGTGAAGATGGACAGCTTTGGGGAAATCCCTTATACGATTGGAAGAAAATGAAGGCGAACGGATATAGTTGGTGGAAAGCCCGCATCCGTTTTATGGCGGAAATGTTTGATGGTATTCGCATTGACCATTTTAGAGGTCTGGAATCCTATTACAGTGTTCCTGCAAATGAAACCACTGCAAAGAATGGTCGTTGGAATCCGGGACCGGGATTGGATTTGATACATATTTTACAAGAAGAATGCCCGGAATGTATGCTTATTGCGGAGGATTTGGGCGACATTACCCCGGAAGTGCGGAGGCTTGTGGCGGATAGCGGCCTTCCCGGTATGCGTGTTCTGCAATTTGGTTTTTTGAACGATTGTGAGTCCATTCATATGCCTCACTGCTATCCCCATAATTGTATTGCTTATACCGGTACCCACGATAACAACACGCTTCTTGGCTACGTATGGGAGATGGATCCTATTCAAAGAGCCCGATTCTTAAACTATTTTGGCTATATGGGAGCCGATTGGAATCGGTGTTACGACACGGTGCTCCGTGGGATGTTTAGTAGTCACGCAGGCGTTTTGATTCTGCCGGTACAGGATTTGCTTTTATACGGTCGTGACACCCGTTTAAATACGCCGGGCGACGCAAAAGGGAATTGGGGCTACCGTTTGACGGAAGGGCAAATACGGTCGGTTGACTGGGCAAAATTCCGCGAATGGAATCGGATTTACGGCAGACGTTAAATTCTATCTTTAAATATAAATACAACCATAGGCGGTTCGTTTGTGCGATTGATAAAATTTCCCAATAGCACGGAGAACCGCTTTTGATCAATGGTTTGTAGATACGCCATCAATGTATCTCGTTCTTCGTAACCGGATTCACGACCGTAATAGATGCAAAGACTCATAACACCTCCGGGCTTCAGTAGGGAAAGACCTTTCTTAATGGCCTGTACGGAGGTTTCGCCGTGGGAGAATACGTGGTGGTTACCACCTGGAAGCCATCCAAAGTTAAACATAATGGCGTCCACGGAGTCGGGGGTAAAATATTGGTCAATATAACAATGATTTTCCAAATGGACTTCTGCCCAAGTAACATCGTGCTGTTTGAGGAGCTCCGTGGTGCTGGCTACAGCTTCTTTCTGTATATCAAAGGCGTGTACTTTTCCGGAAGGGCCCACCAAATTACATAAAAACAACGTATCTCGGCCGCGACCAGCGGTGCCGTCGATACAAAGTGCGCCTTCATGAATATGACTCGACATAAATTGATGGGATAGTCCCAGTGCGTTTAAAGGATAGTCCATAGTGGTCACCTTTCTTGTGGAGAATGGGGATTCTCGCATTATAGCGGCACTCGGCGGAAAAGTCAAACGTATAGATTCGGTAAAAAGTAACTAAGAGACAATCCCTGTAAGAATATGCGGTGTTCATCTTTTTTTATATAAAATCGTAAAATGGTATGAATTTTTCTTGTGAAAAGACCTTGTTTTTACTATAAAATTGACATTTTGCCGAAAAGTTATGACGTTTTTGCAAAAATGGTCATACCATTTTTACTTAATTTGTTTTTTGTAATGAATTACGCTTAACCGACTTTATTCGAAATTGTGAGACCGGTTTAAACTGTAGTTTAGAGCCAGCTCTCTTGTATTTGGTTTCTGTTTTAAACGACATGGCTTTTAAGTCAAAAGGTAAATGAAAAAATCAAATTTTTTAATACCAGTGAAGCGTGCAAAGTAAAGAATAAAAACAATCCCCGAGAACATGTCCTCGGGGATTTGGCTGCGGAACTAGGATTCGAACCCAGACAAAATGAGTCAGAGTCATTCGTGCTACCTTTACACAATTCCGCAAAATGACTGATTGAAGTTTCCTTCAAAACGTCTGCTATTATAGCACGGGACATAGCATTTGGCAATAGGTTTTTCCTGTTTTTTAAAAAAAATTTTAGGGAAATACTTCTCAAGTGGCAATTATCGTGGTATACTATGGATAGTCGACGGGGAGACCGTTTATACATGGATCGACACATATTGTTTTTGTTATCAAATCTTTATTATTTGGAGGTTTATCTATATGGCTGTACAAAAAAAGAACAAACGCTTAAGAATCATTCCCCTTGGCGGTATCGGCGAAATCGGAAAGAATCTGACCGTGTTTGAGACAGACAGTGATATTATTGTTGTGGATTGCGGTATTGCTTTTCCGGATGATGACATGCCCG
>JAZRHX010000266.1:0-3751 GCA_045644985.1 Clostridia bacterium
GGATGCTGCTGTAGAAAAGACCAAATTCCTTCTGCCTTAATTCGCGCATTCTCACCAAACGTAGTACCCGTCTCCTCCGGCGCTTCATAAATACATTGCACACTTTGGGCCAGCGCTTTTTCTGCAAACACATCAATGCTCCAATCTCCGTGACGCGTCAAAATCTCTTGAAATATTTCTTGAAACTCCCGCATTTTGTGACGGTTTCCCGTAGCCGCAAGAATTGCCATTTTCTTTCCCATTAGCGTTTCACAACCTTTCCCAATACCGCATCCTGAGAAATTAACCCAATATCCCGACTGTCCATACTATGATTTCGGTTATCTCCCATCACAAAAAGCTGATTCTTGCCCACGGTCCATGTTTGCCCGTCCCAGTTACCGTACTCTAAAACTTCTGCGCTATATACATAAGGCTCTTCTAATTGTTCTCCATTTCGATAAACACCGTCTTCCCTTACTTCAATGGTGTCTCCGGGAAGACCAATAATGCGTTTAATCCAATACTTTTGAGGGTGGTTCACGCGAAACAAACCGTAAGTAACAATATTATACTGGAAGGATTCCTTTACCTCCAGGAAGAAATTTCGATTGACGTTCTCAGAATCAAATACGATAATATCTCCGTATTTGGGATTTCCAAACCAATAAGGCAGTCGGGAAATGTAGACAGATTGACCTTCAGTCAAAGTCGGCAACATAGAACGACCGTCTACTTTGCTGGAACGAAATACATACGCATTAATGAACACCGCAATCAACATCGCCAGCAGCACCGTTGCCGTCCAGCTGAGCACTTCTCGGAAAATCTTATTCTGAAACCACTTTTTTGGTTCCTTCAATGCAGGCGCATCTTCCAGCCCCGGCAGTTCCGGTTCTTCATGAATCTCCGCCGTTAAAAGTTCCGTAGCTTCCGTTTGTTCTTCCGAAATCATTTTGTAACCTCCTGTTCCGGCAAAGAGCGAATACAACCGCAATATTTCTGCCGATATAAACCAATCTCCCGCGCCTCACACTGACCAGTCCGAAACCCGGGGCGAAAATCACATTCTAAAAATGTCACTTGATACTTCTCTGCCATTTCCTTGCAAATAGCTTTCATTAAATCGTAATTTTGATAAGGACTTACAAACAAAGTACTGGTGAAAGCCTGATACCCCTCCGCCTTAGCGTATGCCGCTGTCAACTCCATCCGAACCCGATAACACATCTCGCATCGTTTAGGATCTTCTTTGGAATAGGCTTCCCATTTCGCTTGATCATAATCCGGCAGGAATACCACAGGAATTCCTTTGTATGTACAGGCTTGTCTTGTACTTTCCATTCTGCGTTCAAATTCCGCATAAGGATGAATGTTGGGGTTGGCATAAAGACCGGTGATGGATGCTCCCGGATATTCTGTACGAAGCGCGTCAATACAGTATAAACTGCAGGGACCGCAACATATGTGAAGCAAGATTTTTTGTTGTTCTGTTCCGGCATGGGACATGCAAAATCAATCCTTTCATATAGGTTTTGCCAGAAGCCGAGAGAAACTGTGGCAAATAGCAATCGCCAGTGCATCTGCCGCATCGTCCGGTTTTGGAATGCTGCTTAATTTGAGCATCACTTTCACCATTTGCTGTACTTGTTGTTTCTCCGCCCTTCCATAGCCTACAACCGTACGCTTGACTTCCAAGGGCGTATATTCATAAATCGGAATTCCCTTTTCTGCCACGGTAGTAATCGCCACACCTCTTCCTTGGGCAACTTGGATAGCCGTAGTCGTATTGCTGTTAAAGAAAAGTTCTTCAACCGCACATGCATCCGGTTTATATTCGGAAAGCAGTTCATTGAGTTGTGCCCGAATTTCTAAAAGTCTTTGTGTAAAAGGCATTCCGGCTTTGGTACTGACAGTCCCGTATTTAAGCATCTGCAAGCGATTCCCCTCGCAGGCAATGACGCCATATCCCGTAATAGCAAAGCCGGGATCAATTCCCAGGATAATCACGGACTATCACCGCCGGTGTTCTCTGCATCAAACAAACTCATTTGTCTGGGGCATTTGCATAAATCATATGAAATCCCCAAATGTTCATAGGCTAGCGGCATTACCATCCGACCCCTTGGTGTCTTACTGATAAAGCCAAGTTGCAGAAGATACGGTTCGTACACGTCTTCAATCGTGGTGGCATCCTCGCCCGTTGCCGCCGCTAACGTATCTAAACCAACAGGACCTCCACCAAATTTATAAATCATAGTATTTAATACGTTACGGTCCACATTATCCAAGCCCAAACGGTCTACCTCCAGTAAATCCAAACTGGCCTTTGCCACTTCCCCTGTAACAATACCGTCTGCCCGAATCTGTGCAAAATCCCGTACCCGCTTCAACAAGCGGTTGGCAATTCTTGGGGTACCTCTTGCGCGCATGGCAATTTCTCTGGCACCTGCCTCTTCAATATTTACCTTCAAAATACCTGCACTTCGACGAACAATCCGGGTAAGCTCTTCACAGCTGTACATTTCTAATCTGCTAATAACACCGAATCGATCCCGAAGGGGCGCTGTAAGCAAACCCGCCCGAGTAGTGGCCCCCACCAGCGTAAACTTCGGCAAATCCATACGAAGGGATCTGGCGGCAGGTCCTTTGCCGATGACAATATCAAAAGCAAAATCTTCCATCGCCGGATAGAGAATCTCCTCCACAGATCGATTCAACCTGTGGATTTCGTCGATAAAGAGAACGTCAAACTCATTTAAATTCGTAAGGAGACCGGCAAGATCCCCAGCTTTCTCAATGGCAGGACCCGTGGTAACACGAAGATTAACCCCCATTTCGGAAGCAATAATACCCGCCAAAGTGGTCTTACCTAAACCGGGAGGACCATACAGCAATACGTGGTCTAAAGGCTCCCCTCGCTGCTTTGCCGCCTGAATAAACACCGATAAATTATTCCGTGCTTTCTCCTGACCAATATATTCTTCAAATCGCCTGGGCCTCAGACTGGCTTCTTCCGAATCTTCCGGACCCTGTGTTACGGAAAGCAGTCTATCCTCTTCCAACATAATGCAAAACTCCCAATTAAATATTCTTCAGTGCGATGCGCACTGTTTCTTCCAGTTTCATACCTTCCTGATAAACTTTTCGTACGGCATCCGAAGCTTCCTTGGAACTGTAACCAAGAACCATTAAAGCAGAAACCGCATCTTCGCTAATATAACCTGCAGGCACTGTACCCACCGGAGCATCACCCAAAAAGGGTTGTTCCCCATCCCGTAAATCTTTCCCAATCTTGTCCTTTAATTCCAAAATAATACGTTGGGCAAGTTTTGGACCTACACCTTTACTTCTGCTGATTGCTTTGTAATCTCCCGTAGCAACCGCCAAGGAGAAATCCGAAGGACTCATGGCGGTAAGTACGCAAAGGGCAACTTTAGGGCCTACACCGCTTACAGAAATCAGCATTTCAAAAGAAGCCAGCTCTTCTCTGGATGCAAAACCAAATAAGGAAATATCATCTTCTTTGACACTCATGTAGGTGTAAAACGTCACCGATTCTCCCACGTTCCCTACGGCCGTCGCCGCCATAGAGGATGTATAAATGCGAAATCCCACACCGTTTACGTCCAACACACAGTACTCCGTTGTTCTGTATTTCAATATACCGCTTAAATACTCAAACATAGTTGCCTCCAATCTTCATTAGTATAGCATATTTCTCTCGACTGTGCTATACTTACAGAAAAGTATTTTACCTGCGAAAGGAGTT